>JAGVYJ010000067.1 GCA_018303315.1 Candidatus Woesearchaeota archaeon
CCTTCTTTGTGCTTGCAACCCAGAACCCCATTGAGCAGGAAGGCACATATCCGTTGCCTGAGGCGCAGGCTGACAGGTTTTTGCTTAAGATAAAGGTCAAGTACCCCAAGTACGAGGAAGAGCTTGAAGTGGTCAACAGGTATGCTTTTGACAGCCAGGAGCCGAGGCTGAGGGCAGCGTTGTCAAGGAGCCAGGTGCTCCAGCTGCAGCAGCTTACCAGGCAGGTCCCGATTGCAAATGATATCAAGGAGCGCGCTGTAAAGATTGTTACAACCACGCGTGAAGTATCTGACCTCCTTGCCTATGGCGCAAGCCCGAGGGCATCCATAGGAATCATCCTTGCGGCAAAGGCCCGGGCACTCATAAACGGCCGCAACTATGTGAGCGTCGAGGATATCCATGCAATGGCCTATCCCATACTCAGGCACCGCATAATTCTTAATTTTGAATCTGAGAGGAAAGGGCTTACCAGTGACGACGTGATTGAGCAGGTAATCAAAAAGGTGCGTTGATGACAATCACCACTGATTACCTGACCACTCTGGACAGGTTCAGGCTGATTGTCAAGAAGCGCGTGACTTCTCACTTTGCAGGAAGCCGGCCTTCGACAGTCTTGGGGCGCGGCACAACAATAAAGGACCACCGGCAGTACGCCCCTGGCGATGATTTCAGGCTTATAGACTGGAAAATCTTTGCCAAGACTGATAACCTTTACATAAAGCAGTTTGAAGAGGATAAGGACCTTACCACTCATATAATAGTGGATGCCAGCGCCAGCATGGATTTCGGAAGCCCAATCACAAAATTCGAGTTTGCTTCCATGATTGGGATAGGGTTTGCCCATCTTGCGGTAAGGGATAATGACAAGTTCCAGTTCGCCACATTCTCCAACAGTGTGGATGTCTTCCAGTCCAGCAGGGCGCCATCGCACTTGCTGAAAATGGTTGACCATCTGAACTCCCTGAAAGTGAGGGGCAACACCAAATTCGGGGATGCGGTGCTGAAATACAAGAGGGTTATAGGCAGCAAGGCACTGGTGATTCTTCTCTCGGATTTCCTTTACGATGCCCCACAGATTGAGGCAGGGCTCAACAGGCTGGCTGGGAATGAGATAAGGGTTATCCAGGTTCTGGACAGCACCGAGGTTGACCTTCCTGTGCTTGGAGAGGTGAATCTTCATGACGCCGAGACAAGCACCGAAATGAAGACTTTCGTGAGCCAAAGGATGAAACAGCAGTATCTTTACAGGATGCAGCAGCACAACTCCCACATTGAGGAGATATGCAACCGCCTTAACGCGAAATATAACCGGGTTACAACAGACATGCCTATTTTTGACGCTTTCTGGAATGCGCTCAATTAGCTGAGGCTAAGCTGCGCGTTCGGCACAGGGAAGTCTTGTACTGTGAATCTTTTCATTTCCAGGGGGGTGTTAACGCTGTCGTATCTCGGGGTGCTCGCTGCTCCTTTGTCATAATTAGCTGATATTTTGAGTTCATACTCCCCGATTCCAGGCGCTTTGAATGTCCACTTAAGATTATTTCCTTTCACAAAATTCTGGTCTTCCTTATTGTCGAGTTTAAGGTAAGTGAAGGTTCCTGAAGCAGAACTGGAAAAGCCCGGATCAACAACTTCTGATGTCTCTCCCCTTTTTGTAACGCTAAGGTCTTTTTGTATGAACCATCCGGGTTTCGGCTCTATGCCCTGGCCCGGGCTCAGCTCAATCTGCTGGGTTGCGGATATTGTTATTTCTGTGTCAGGATAGATGCGCCCAGGCGATATGGATATGCTTGGCTTGGTCCTTGCTGGGTCCGGGGTGTTGCCCTGGCCCGGAGCCGGAGTGCTTTCCCCTCCCGGGATTGAAAGCACCCCTTTCTGCAGTGCTGCCGCGCAGTCTGCCTCGCTGCTGAATCTTGAAACCATAACTTCGCTGAAGGTTTTATCTGCATTGCAGCTTACAGCAAAAAGATTTTCAGTGTTGACTGCCGTTCTGTAATCCTGGCGATTAGGGACCCCGCATTGGAAATAAAATGTTCCCACGGGAAACATTCCCTCTCCTGCCCCGCATCCGATGCCCTGGCTTTTGAGTTCTCCAGGAGTCTTTGAAGAGTCAAATCTACCTGGTAGTTCTTTCAGCACCCCGGCTGCATCACAGCTTCGCAGCTTTAGCTTGCCATCTGCCTGAGGTTCAAACCAATATCCTCTAAAATTAGGGCTGTTAGCCTCATCAGTCCTGAATGCACTTCTTCCATTGGAGCAGTAACGAAGCCCTGACCTTGCTCCTGCAGGGCTCACCTGGCTGTCCTGACTGAATTCAAGCTCCTTGATATTATTGAACAGCTGCCCTTCTTTGGCAGAATCTGGGTAAAGGCAAGTATACTCGTAATCCCGGAACTGCCTGTTGAAAGCAGCTCCCTCATTCACATTACAAAGGCCATTGTCCTTATTTTCAGTTGGGGAGAACGCCCAGAACACCTTTCTTTGTTTTGGAGCACTGTCTCCATCGCATGTGGGTTTCCGTGGGTCAGAGCCGGGAACATCCTGCCAGCCGCATCTGTAGATGCTTAGGCCTGTTCCTGGAACAGATGTGCCTGCTGTCGGAGAGCATGAAGATGCCCCTTTTGGCACATACTTGACAGAGCCGAGGCTGCAATCCGGATCGTTGGTACACTGTACAGTGCATAACCCCCTACCCATACCCTGGTCTGAACCTATAAGTCTGTTGCCGGCATAGCAGCACACAGGGCCGCACAGGGCAACATTGTCTTCGCACCATTTCGCCTTGTTTTGTGCGCTGTCAGGTATGCTGTTAAGCGATGTGCCCCCGTTTGAAGCACAGTCAGTTCCCTGGAAAGCCCAGCAGCTTACTGAGGGAAGCAGGCAGCATTTGTAGCTATTCTGCGCAGTTATGGATGGGGCTACTAAAGTTACAGCTAAGATGGATAAGAATAATAGATATATAATTGTTAGCAGCTTAATTTGCTTCATTTATGCCTGAATCTCCACTTGGTTGTAATCCTATCTTGGCATCACAGAATTTATAAGGTTTTTGTATCAAGAACGGCCGAAATCAGTCTGGAATGCCCTTACCCTTTCGCAGTAGTTGAACAGTTTTATATGCTTCACTAAGCTCGTAATCACCTTTCTTAGCCGGGTCTCCTCCTTCTCTGAGTCTAACCCATATCTTATCAGTAAATGCCGTATTTTCTGTGTATAGCAGGTAGGGATTGATGCTTTTCACTCTGGATGTATAGATGGTGGTTACTGTTCCAGGACTGCCGTCGCCCGAACCTGGCCAAACCTGGTCAGTTCCTGTTTCTGTAATCATAACACTCGGAGCAAACGGTAATTTTTCGAGTTCTTTATTATAATAATTGCCGGTGCCATAGGATGGAAAGTAGGAATGTGTTGACCAAGAATCAATGTAATCCCGAAGCTTATCTCCGTATTCAGATTTAAACATCTGGTCTATAAAGATGAGATTATCCATATTTCTGCCCTGGAAATTGGAATCTTGTGTATTTATAGGGATTGCAAATGCCGGGCCCAGCAGATTGATAGTGCCTTGAGGATCGCAGATATTAATGGTCTCTGCAACCTTTGCGTAAAATCTTGAAAACTCTTCAGGATTTGGGGGAAGGTCCCCCCATTCCAGATTCAGATTTGGCTCGTTCCATATCTGCAGGTAATTTACATTTATGCCCTGCTCTCTTAACCGCGATATTGTCGCTGCATATTGGCTGGCGATGGCTGTGTAATCGCCAGATTCAGGGGACCATTCTTCTGCGCTATTATATCCTCCTTCAGGGCCTGGATTAGGAAGTTTCCAGACTGCTGTATCTTTTCCAAACGGTTTGTCCGCCACCTTGTCATCAACATTGCCTGCTGCCCTTATTATAACACGCAGGTTTCGGCTTTGGGCCTCTTTCAGGAAGAAAATTGTCTTTTCCCATTGCTCTTTTTGCGCAGATGCAGCGCTATCAAGTTTTCCCTGCTGGATTCCCCCAAAATTTGGAACTACATCAACAAGCCAGCCGCATTCACCAACCATGTCTTTGACAAGGCCTAGCTGAGCTCTGATTATGTTCTTATCATCCTCATCCTTAAATTCAAATTCATCGCTAAAAAAGAAAGTGTGCATGCCGAATTTATTGTTGCTTGACGTGCAGTATGTTGTTGATGGAGGCTGAATCTCAACAGGGCAATTGCCCTTTTCAGCCAGTGGAGCAACAGGTCTTGGTATTCCTTGTTCTTCACAGTTAATTGATTTTGTGCCTGTTACAGTGCTTTCAGACTGCAAATTAGGAGGGTCTGTCTCCTTGAGGCTGATTACGAGCTTGTAATCTATTCTGACTGAAGGGTTTGCCTGGCCTGCTTCATATTCTTCGGCGCATTTTGATGTCAATGATTCCTTGTTGAGGATAACTACTGACTCGGCTATGAATGTCCCTGGGGAGCAGCTGAACTCGACAGGACCTGGCTGTGCGGGTTCAGCCAGCTGATATGAAAACCTGATTGAATCCTCGTCATAATCATAGTAAGCAGTCGATGGGCAGTAGATATCCAGCACCGTATCCTTGGTCTCATCAAGCCTTGGCTTTACATTATCCTTAAAATCAATTTCAGGCTTCCTGTTCTCCCTTACATAGCTGAAATAGTAGGGCTGGCCGACAATAAGCAGCCCCGGATCGGTTATGTTGATTATGTCAAAGTTGCTGTTGCCTGTCCTCCTGTCTATCGTAACTGGATATTCCTGTGAAAGAGGAATTGCATTCAGGTCCCACGCATCATTTTTTGTGATGGATTCGGGAGGGAAGGGGTCTGCCATTCTGAATATATGGGTAACGTCATGCGGCACCACGACGACAAAACTGCTGATGCTTGTCCTTACACCGCCTTTCTCGATACTCAGCGGATAGTCAACCTTGGCAAGCAAAGAGCTGCCTCTTATTGAAACAGTGACTTTGGCCAGGCCGATCGAGCTGACCCTGTAGCCCAGGGAGTTCAGGCTTCGCTCAATATTTATTCTGCCAATATTATCCTGGACATATTGCGTTAGCAAGCCCTGAAAGGTTTCAGGAGAGGAATCAGCATAAAAATTGCTGAAGCTGAAATCCGGAACATGGTCTGAGTTGAAAAGCACCCTTATGTCATCCCTTACTTTGACCGAAGCAGGCCTGCAGATTCCCTGCTGGGGGCAGTAAAGCCCGCCGTGGCTGGCTATATGCTGCACTCCCTGAAGAGCAAGCTGCCTGATTGAGTCCTCAATGGCGAATTTTGCCAAAGCCAGGTCAGTGTCTGCTGAAAGGTGCTTCTGAGTTTCGGTTGTCAGGGCATCTGAGTGGCTTCCAGAAGTGAATCTTATCATTATGAGTGCCCCTACCAGGACTATGGTTGCCACAATAAGGAATATTGTAAGCTGTCCTCGCCTGTTCATTTTGGGCACATCGTCAATGACACTTCAATGTTTGGGTAGATAATTGCGCTTTTCCTGGTCCTGGAGGCATCGCATTTGCTCCCGCTCCGCATCTCGAATTTCAAAGCTTGGCCTGAAGCAATGAGTTCATAGTTCCTTGGCTCTACCAGCAGGCTTTCAAAAGCTTTTTTGAGCTCTTGGCTGCAGGCAGGAGCCTTGTTGAACCGTAGGGCATCTGCAACCGGCATTGTGCTGCTGTCGCAGCTTACCGAACTTCTGAGCCAGACTATCAGCGCATTGACAGCCAGCTGTGATTCAGCATATTTTGCCGTTGAAGGCTCGTCTGCCGGCTTCCTGATTGAGGCATACACGAAAAGGCCTGCCATGACCAGGACAACAAGGATGACAATCATGAAAACCTCTATCTGGCCTTTCTTCATTGGAATACCACCACAATAAGGTT
>JAGVYJ010000068.1 GCA_018303315.1 Candidatus Woesearchaeota archaeon
AAGGTAGTTGCGCGAATTGTCGAAGGGAGTGAAGTAGAAGCTGAGGTTTAGGTCACTGGTCCTTGACATGTTAGCAGGATTCCCAAGGCTGACCCTTGGCGCATCCTGGACCGTGAAGTTCTGCGTCACGCTGGTGTTGGAATTGTTGACATAATCAAGGCAGGTGACGTTCCAGAAGTGGATTGAGTCATTTAGGTTGCTGACGCTCCGCGAGACAAGAACTTCTGGCTGAACATTCAGCGTGGTATCTCTCACGACGCTGTCCACAGTCAGGTTGCACAGCGTGAGGTTCTGGTGTATCACGTTGTCCGTGGCATTGTACGAAAAGCTTACGCTGCTGGATGCCAAGGTCTGATTCGGAAGCGGAGCCGTGAGGTTGATGAAAGGCGGCGAAAGGTCAACTATGAAAGTGCGCTCCAAAGTGTTGATTGTGTTCAGGTCAAGGTCCTGGCATTCCACAGAATAGTTATGCACTCCCTCGTTCAGGCCTTCAAGCGAGAAATTGCTTGCTTGGCCGTTCGGAACAGCCAGCTCTGTCATGTTTATGCTGCCGTTGACGTAAATCCTGCAGAAGAAAAAGCCTGAATCATCTTCAGCCGTGTAGCTTACAGTGACCTTCCGGGAATTGTTCAGGAATCCGTCAGCAGGGGAATTTATCTGCACAGTCGACGATAAATTCAGGAAAAATTCATAAGTAAGGCTGGCATTGGTGTTTGAAGCATTGTCTGAGCAGGTGACATTCCACGAATAATTGCCCTGTGTATTGAATGTCAGTGGCTGGGAATAGTTTGTGCCATTGGACACATTCAGGTTCCAGGCGGTTGAATTGAGCACAGCCCTGTTGTAATAAGTGCTGAGGTTGCAGACAAGCACCTCAGCCACGTTGTCCTGCACCGTAAAGTTGAAATTAATAGTGGTTGCCCGGATATTGGAGGCGTTCTGGGGAGCCAAAAGGGTCACTCCGGGCTGCTGGGAATCCACGTAAATCAGCCGGGTGGCATCTGTGCCGTTGAACCCATTCACGTCCAGGCAGGAAACTGTCCAGTCATAAGCCCCATCGCTTAGGTTGGGCGGGTTGAACGTGTTGACCTCGCCTACAATCAGTTCGCTGCTGTTCTTGGTGGAATTTATGATGCTGTTGAAGAGCAGGGAGCAGTTGAGCACAAGTGACTCATTGTCGAAGTCAAACCCGAATGTTACATTCCCGTCAGGGTCGAATGTGCCGTCTGCCGGCGAGTCAAGCAGCACAGTGGGCTTGGGTGCAACCTGGAAGGAAATGTTCCTGCTCACGTTCGACAGCCCCGAATCGTCAAAGCACCTTGCTGACCAGTTGTGGAAGCCGCTGGCAACAGTAAAGTTCCTGACTGTGGCGTTCCCGTTGGTTGCGTTGAAGTTGAGGTCGCTTACAATGCCATCCACCGATGTGTTACAGAGCAGTGAGGCATCTATATCATCAGTAGCCGTGAAATTGAAATAGACATTATTTGAATCAAGTATGGCGTTGTCTCCTGGCGCAAATGGAGTTATCCCCGGGATCTGCCTGTCGACGTACAGCACGAATGGGGAAGCCCCGTCCGAAACAAGATTCGAATCAGTGCAGTTCACCGACCAGTTGTAGTAGCCTGAGCTGGCGTTCTGGGTTATGTTGTATGTCCCTCCGCCATCAAAGCTTGCGATGCTCTTGTTTACAGTCCCGTCGAATACCAGGGAACAGTTGACAAGGGTTGTTGAATTTGTCACATTAAAGCTGAAGTCAATATTGCTGAAATTCCCCCAGCTGCTCACGTTCGGCGGGTATCGAAGGCTTATGACCGGCCTGGGGCTCAGCAGGAACGAGTATGAATCGCTAACCCTGCTGTTGTTGGCATCGTCTATGCAGGTTACATTCCACAGATGATTCCCTCCGTTCAATCCCTCTACGGTGATGTTGGTCAGGCTCCCGCTGGCAGCGGGAATGCTGCTCTTGTTAATTGCTCCGTCCAGCGTCAGGTTGCAGAGGAGCTGCGAATCCAGGGAGTCATTTGCAGTGAAATTAAAGGGGACAGTGAACTGTGTTACAATGGAGTTGTTTTCCGGCGTAAAGAGGCTGACATTTGGTGCAGTGAAGTCCACGTTCACGCTCCTGCTTGAAGAGCTTCCGCGATTATCTCCTGTGTCGGTGCAGTTGACGTTCCAGCTGTAGGTGCCTTCATTGAACCTGTTTACCGTGAAGTTGTTCTGGGCATTGCTGGTAATCTCAAGCTGGTTATACTGCACTCTCAGGAAGAATGCGTCTGCCTCGAATTCCCAGATATCAATGCCTCCGTTCTTGGTGCCTGCTGCCCTAAGGTTCATGTTTGTGACATTGGTCCATGATGAGGATACTGCGCCTGTTATGTCGCTGCAGTTTATCGTGACATTAGGAGCATTGCTGTTCACTGTGAACACTGTTGTGGGTGAGCCGCCATCCAGGAAATAGCTCAGCACTACTGTGTCATCTGTGTGTGTGCCGGTTGTCCTGTACTTGTAGCAGGCCTCAACCTTGAGTATAGCCCCGCTTCCTGTCGTGTTGAAGTCCTCAACAGTGCCCTGCTCTTCATTTCCCGGCGTAAAGGTTCCAAAATCAGCATCCATTACCTTCCACTTGTCCCGCTGAGCCTGGGCAACAGTGCCTGACGTCCCATTGCCTGTGAAATTGATTGTCCGGTTGGCGTATTTTGTCGCGTTTATGGCCCCGCCGATTATCAGCTCGCACTTGTTGATTCCGATTATGTCCGTGACGTTAAAGAAGAAAGTGACATTCCCTGTTCCGCTGAATGCCCCGTCTGCCGGGCTGTTTAGGTTCACGTTCGGCGGCCCGTCAGCTATCACATTGCGCGTGGCACTTGTGCCGCTGTTATTCACAGTATCCCAGCATGTCACAAACCAGGGCTTTGTGCCATCGCCTACATCGGTTATTGTGACGTTTTTCGAGGTGCCGTTGGTAACCGTTATTCCTGACTGCCTGATTTCGTTGTTTATTGTGATGTTGCAGAAAAGGCTTGTTGAGAAGTTGTCCACGGCAGTCCAGTTGAATGATATGTCATCAGTTGCAAACTGGGCGTTGTCAAGGGGCAGATTCAATGACACAGCCGGGGCTCCGAAATCTATGTAGAGTCCAGTTGTATATGCCCTGGCTGAAGTTTGTGGTTGTGAAATTATTTCTGCCTCCCTGCACGAGGGCGGTGCTGTTGGTCTGGTTGAGAACGTTGTTTATGAATAATGAGCACTGCGCCAGACCATTCCCATCAGTCGCGTTGTAAAAGAAGGTGATGTTTCCATCGACATCGAAGCTGTTGTTGGTCGGGTCAGTAGGTATAATTACCGGCGGGCTTACCCCGCTGAAGTTCCTGGTTTCTGAATAGTTTGTATTTCCTGCAGAATCAGAGCAGGTAACGTTCCAGAAATGCGTGCCATCACCGATATTTGTCAGAATACGGTTGGTGAAAGTTCCATTGGTTGCAGTATAGCTGTCCTTGGCCTGGCCATCCACCGTTATGTTGCACAGTATAGTTGTATCCAGGTTATCATAAGCGGTATAATTGAAATTTATGGTGGTTTCACTGAAAGAGGCTCCCGGAGCCGGCTCGCTGAGGTTGACGTAAGGCATTGTGCGGTCAATGTAGAACGTCCTGTTGCTTGTCGTTGTGTTGAAATTAAGAAAGTCTGCGCACCTGACTGACCAGTTGTAGACAGCTTCAGGAAGTCCTGCGAGCCCGAATATGCTGCTTCCGCCGTTGTTTATCTGGCCGGCTCCCAGGCTCTGGTTGTACAGCCCGTTAAGCCGCAGGGTGCAGTTGGTTATATCAGAGGAATCGGATGCCGAAAAGTTCAAAGTAATTCTTTCAGTATTGTTCCAGAACTGGTCGGCAGGGCTGTTCAGCGTTACGTTTGGTGCATTAGTGTCAACCGTGAAGTTCCACACTTCGCTGTTTCCGCGGGTTCCGCCTGCCTTCGCACAGCTCACATTCCAGAAATGATTGCCTTCCTTCAAGCCGCTTATGCTGTGGTTGCTGGCCGCTCCGCTGGTCACAATCTGGTCAGTGAAATTCACCTTTCCGTCCAGGGACATGTCGCAAACCAGGAATCCCCCGCTCGAAATTGTGGCTGTCCAGTTGAAATTCATTGTTGATGTTGTTTGGTTTGACCTGTTGAGCGGCCGGTTCAATGTGACGGTTGGGGGTAAATTTGCAACAGTGACCAGCCTGTATGTTGAGTCCCCAAAATTGCCGATGTTATCGCTTGCATTGATAAAGAGCGAATACTGGCCATCTGCCAGCAGGACTGTATTTGTAGCGTTGCTCCAGTAGTCTGTGCTGCCCTCCTGGACAAGGGCATCCCATGTCGTGTTGGCTGTGGAGTTCCTGAACTGGAATGTCACTGTGCTTACTGTATTGGCGTCCGTAGCGGACACGTTGATAACCTGCTGCCCGCTGATTATGGTTCTGGTGGTGACTTTCACATCAACAAAGTCAGTGACTATGTCCGTGCGCTGGTTGTTCTTGGTCTGCTGCTTGCTCTCAGCAAGAACCCATAGGGTTCCGTTTGCGTCAATGTAGTCAGCAAATCCCCCTGCAATAGTCAAAGATACTGTATTGTCAGCTGTGTCTGTAATGGTAGCCCATTGCGAATAGACAGGGGTTCCGCTCTCATTCCAGACGTACAGGTAAAGGTCGTCGGCAGTAAGGGTAAGGTCCTTTGTCGCAAAGCCCTCATAAGTGAGCACTATCTGGGATATATCAGTGACATCCTCCAGGACAAGGAATTTGTAGCTCTGGTAGACGTGGTCATTTGTTGTAGTGACAGTGGTTCTCCATTCTGTATCATCCGACTTTTGTATAGCAGTGTATTCTGAGCTCGCTGCTTCTGTCCCCTGCAGCCTGTTTGGAGGCGGAGGCGGATTGTTGGAATCGGCACCGCCATACGCCCTGTTGTTGGTTGAGTCTGTAAAGTTGTACAGGCTTATCGTGGCAGGCGGGTTGATTATAGTGACCTCCGGCGCAAAATTGTCCTGCTGGACAACCATGACAGATTCTGACAGGGAACTTACCGGATTGCCGTTCTGGTCTGAGCAGCTGCTTAGCGTGGAGCTGAAGACATAGCCGGTCTGCTGGGTCACAACAGGGGTTGTGGCAGTGAAGTTCAGGTCAACCTGTGAGTTTAGCAGCTGCACATTGACTGTCCCGAAGACGTTCCACCCATGGTCAGAGTCACCGGAAACCTGGACTGAGGTGAATCCTGGCTGGCTACCGGTGGCCGTGACACTTGTCCAGTTGCCAGGAATGGACACTGAAAAATTGCATCCGGCAGATGAGAGTATTGCACCATTTTTCTTGTTGGCGACTTCCACTGCCCTCATGGTGAATGAAGTTGCCTGGCCGGGCTCGAGCGTCCTGTTGTAACGGGGGTAGCTGTTGGACACTACCTGCCCAATCTCCACAAAGGGGGAGTCTGTGCTGTACCAGTTAGTTGACTTAGCCGACGACTCGAAGTCTATGCTCGTGCCGGAAAGGGTTGCGTGCAGCACTATGTTGGCAGTTACATCATTGCCCTTCATGTCCTCTCGCACGTAGAAGGGCATCACTCCCCTTGCGCCCCTTGCGGGCACAGTGAACGTGCCTGACCACCTGATGTCGGTATTGGAGCTTGTGGGGTCTGATGGGAAGCCTGTGCCGGCTGATATCGCGTTGAAGACCTGGGTGGGTGTGCTTGCATTAACCACGAAAGCGGAAATATCCTGGGAATAGCCGGCGGGGTTATACACAACTCCGCCAACGTATCCAATCTGGTCCTTGTCCATCGGGCTGGCCAGCTCCCTGTAGACAACGAGGTAGGTATTGTTGAAGGATGACTTGCTCGAATTGCCCTTATTCGCACTGATGGAATTGTCTGTACAGTTCACGCTCCACGTGTAGTTATTGGGCTCAAGGTAAAATTCAAAGCTCTGGTTTACCCCTTCAAGAATGCTGGTGTCACTGCTGACTATGTTGCCATTCAGTGTCAGACTGCAGTTACTAACAGCATTGTTGTCTGAGACATTGTAGGTGAAATTAACGAAATTGCTGAATACAGTGCCTGATGTTGGATATTGCAGCTGCACAACAGGAGGCTCATTGTCAGGCGGCAGTGAAACATTGATAGTCCTTGTTGCGCTTATATTGGTGTTACCGTAACTGTCTGTACAGTTAACATACCATGTCCTTATGCCTTCAGCGAGTGTCGAAGTGAAATTATTGATTTGATTCACGGTTATGGTTGTGTCTGTCTGATCCTGGACACTGTCTATGAATAATGTGCAGGAGCTTATTGAGCTGTTGTCCGTGACATTGTACTGGAAAACCACGATTCCGTCTGTGTCCACGCTGTTGTTATCCGGGGAGGTCAGGTTTATGTAGGGCGGAATCAGCTCCCCAGCTTCAACAACGGCAACTGCTTCGGCAATGGCATTTACCGTGGTGCCTGTCTCTGTTGTGCATTGCGATATGGTGGTGTTGATGAGATAGCCTGTCCTGTTTTCCCTAAGGGGGCTTGTTCCATTAAAAGATATATTCAGGCTTCCATCGGCGCTGATAACTGATGATGTTATTGCCCCGACCTGCCAACCTGCAGATTCGCTGCCGGTCACTCTTACAACTGAGAATCCTGTCTGGGGATTTGGGGCTGAGACGCTTGCCCAGCCCGAAGGTATGGTAAGGTTTACATGGCACCCTGTATTGAGGCTTTTCTTGTTGTCAGTGTTTCTAATCCTCAGTTTAAATTCATTTACGGTTTTGGCGTTGATGCTGAAATTGTATATCGCAGCGTCATTCTTTATATACCCCAGCTCGGCATTGCCAACGTCTCCTGCCAGCTGCTCCACCGGCCAGCTGCTTGAGATAAAGAAATTTGAGTTTATCACTGTCTCAACCCGCATATTGGAGGT
>JAGVYJ010000071.1:0-4456 GCA_018303315.1 Candidatus Woesearchaeota archaeon
CATATTCCTGTTTTTTGCAGACAACACCTATTCATCCGGCTACAGCCAGAAGGAAATGACACTGCTCGGCTATTTCAGCCAGGTTGACGGCCCTGTGCTGTTCACCAATGACTTCACAACAGCCTCTCCGGCTTCCCCTGATTTTGTCTCTCCGGCAGCATTGCTTGTCTACGGCACTGTTTATTATAATATTTCGAGCCCCGACGGCTGGTTCCCTGAGACACAAACCCCTGAATACATAGAAAAGCTATACCATCTCAGAAACCAGAAGCTGCCATGCAATGAGGCAGCTGCAATTGTTGCAGAGCTGCAGGCTGCGTACCTGGTGACCTATTCCGGGCAGTGCCAGGCACTGCTTGAATGCAATTCATTCACTCTTGTAGACAGCGGGCAGGACACATGCCTGTTAAGAACTACAGCAGCCCTTTCTTCCTGAGCTCCTCATTGGCCTGCTCAACCCTGTCCTCTGCCTGCTGGCCCTTGGACCATTCGACAAGTTCCCTCATCCCCTCCTCGAAGCTCATGGATGGCCTGTATCCCAGTTTACGTGAAATCTTGGAAATGTCAGATATGCAGTGCCTTATGTCACCTTTCCTGAACTTATTGCTTACAGTGGGCCTGACGCTGCTCTTGTACACCTTTGCCAGCGTCTCTGCAACGCCAAGTATCGTGGTCGGCTGCTGCGTCCCGACGTTGAAAACACCATAGTTGGCTGCTTCCTTCTCCATCGCAAGGATGTTGGCCTGGGCTATGTCATGCACAGAAACAAAATCCCGGGTCTGCATGCCATCCTCATACAGCACAGGGGCATGGCTGTTCTTTATCCTGCTCATGAATATTGCAGCAACCCCTGTGTAAGGGTTGTTGAGGCTCTGCCTCGGGCCATAGACATTGAAATACCTCAGAGCAACGCTCGGCACTCCATATGCCCTTCCTATGCTGAGCACCATTTCTTCCTGCGCCTTTTTTGTGATTGCATATATGGAAGTGGAAGTCATGGGGGTCTCTTCAGGTGTGGGCACCGGCCTTAGACTGCTCCCGCAGTTCCTGCACAATGGCTCCCACTGCGCCTTTTTCAGCTGCTCTTCAGTCCTGATTTCCGGCTTCCCTTTTTCCCTGCATTTCCCGCATTCGTAAAGCCCTTCCCCGTAGCTGCTCATTGAGCCTGCCACAAGCACCTTTTTCAGGTTATGCTTTTCGTTGGCAACAAACTCGAGCAGGTTCGCTGTCCCCACAATGTTGTCATTAATGTAATGCCTGACTTCATACATGCTCTGGCCGACACCAACTGCAGCAGCCTCATGAAAAACCACTTCTGCATCTCTCAGGACTTCTTTGAATGCTTTGTAATCAGTGACGTTTCCTTTGACAAGCTTTGCTTTTCTGTTAATGTATGCAGGCACTTTTCCCTGGTGGCACCTGTTCTGCCAGGCTGTCGAAAATTGTCACATCATGGCCCTTTTCCACGAGTTTGTCGACTATAAAGCTGCCTATGAAGCCAGCTCCGCCGGTGACCAGAACCCTGTAAGTTTCCATAGCCCAGCAGATTCCACGTGCTTATTTAAATCTTTTCCAAAACCAACTTCTTTGCCGCCTCAATTGCATTCTCGCGCCTCCTGGGGAAAGCAGAGATGTTTATCCGGAAATGGTAGCAATTGCCTTCGTCTGTAAGAACCACTTTCCTGCTTTTCAGAAGCCTGGTCTTGTCAATCCTGAAGAAGAAGTTCATGTCCTCATCAAGCCTTGAATCCAGCTGATTCAGAAGCAGGTCAAGCTGTTCCCTGCCAAGCTTCCCTGCTATGTTCCCCCATGCCTGAACTATGTGCCTGTACTTCCCCAGTCTAAGCTCGAGTATCTTTATCTTCTTCTCATTGAAGCCAAGGGCTGTTGACTCATGCAATTGGAGCTTTTCCTTCTCCAGGTCCAGAGGGACAAGAATTCTTAGCCCTTCCCTGATTTCTGTTTCATCCTCCACCGGCTGGCAGAACACCCTTATATTCATGCTGTTCGCCAGCTTTTCCATTTATCAGGTGAAACCATAGCTTTATATAATATTTTGGCTTTGTCGTATCAATGAAGCACCCTGCCCCGTTCACCATTTACCTCATCATACTCTTCTTTTCCGCGCAGGTGATAGGGCTTTTCATAATCAGCCAGTATGTGCACACAGAAGTGAGCACTGAAACAGGGCAGAAAATCGTTGTGGGGGTAAAGGAGCTGCCGGCAGGCATAGAAAGGCCTCCTGTCACGGAATCAGCATCTTTCATCCCGATAATTATCGGAGTGCTTGTCGGGACAGTGCTTGTGCTGCTGCTCGCGAAATACAGGAAGCCCAACTGGTGGCGCACCTGGTTCTTTGCAAGCGTGACACTGACCATGACAATTGCCTTTGCCGCATTTCTGAAAGCAGAACTCGCATTCATGCTGGCAGCCGGGCTTGCATATTTTAAGATAGTGAAGCCCAATGTCTTCATACACAACATAACAGAGCTGTTCATCTATTCCGGGATAGCTGCAATTTTCGTCCCTGTAATGAATGTTTTTTCAGCCACTGTGCTGTTGCTGCTGATATCAGGCTATGATGTTTTTGCAGTATGGAAAAGCAAGCACATGATTAAGCTGGCTGACTTCCAGGCAAACAGCAAGGTGTTTGCCGGCCTGGCAATCCCTTACAAAAAGCAATTGAGTTCCAAAAGAGCAAAAGCGCCTGCCTCAAAGCTGGCTGCTGCCGCCATACTGGGCGGCGGGGACATTGCATTCCCGATGCTTTTTGCCGGGACACTGCTAAAGAGCTTCTCATTCCCGCAGGTTCTGCTGGTAGTTGCGACAGCAACAATGGCGCTGGCAGTGCTGCTTTTCATTGCAAAAAAGGGCAGGTTCTATCCGGCAATGCCGGTCTTGACTATAGGCTGCCTTATTGGATATTGGGTGTTGCTGCTCTGAACTGGCAGAAACTTTTAAAAGCAGCCTTTTAACCCTATACCCGGGCAAGCTAAGTCGGGGCGTTAGCCGTGCCCTGTCACCGTTAACCGGCTTCATGGCGGGACTGAATGCCTGGAAGCGGCGTTGGGCGTGCACTAAAGCCTTGTTTCTGACGAAGACGTTTCGTCCTATAGGATTGGTGCGCGCGGGAATCGGGTCAGGCTGGGAACAGAGCAGCTCTAACCGCACGTGTCGATGCTTATGGGATAGCGGAACCGAGGAGGAAGCAAGTTCACTTTCCTGCATGGCCGGCGTCCATTTCAGGCTGCTTGCCCGCTTTTTATATATTCTCGGCCATGTTCCGTGCAAATTTCAACCTTATCAATATTTTCACGGAATTTCCAGGGTATGACTTAATAAGAATTAAATTAGACTAAATAGTACGCCGGCGGACAATTATGAGCCCTAAGCCCTCTTTTCAGTAAGGAAAAACAGCGGGATTGTATCAATCATGAATATTGCGCCAAGAAGAAGGAATGCTATTTTGAAGGTTACTATTCCGACAAAGAATCCTCCCACAATGGTAAATGCCGAGTAAAGAACGCCGATAATCATGGCATACCTGCCTATGTCAGCGCCTCTGGAAATCTTTTTGGTAATGTCTGCCAGGTACACCTGCTCCACTACCGCATATACAGCAGTTATCAGGCCAACCAGAGCCTGCAAAACATAGAGATGCCATAACTGCTGGATGAAAGCGTACAGCATAACAACAAAGCCGCTAGCGATGCTTGAGGCTATTAGGAGTGGTTTTCTGCCAACCCTGTCAGATAGTTTTCCTGCATAATACGAAGCAACAGCTGTAAAAACACCCTGGATGGCAATTGCTGTGGCCAGCACTGAAGCATTACCCCCGAATTCAAAGAAGAAAACAAGGAAAAATGGCAAACTCAGGCCGCCAAAAATAGCAGCAATCGAATTGGCAAATACCAGCAAATAATAGTTCCTTCTGTGCCTCTTTATTTTGAACATGAAATTAAGAAAGGCGCGGGACAGTTTAAAAGGATTTCCAAACAGGCAACGGCTTGCCAATTTAAAGCTTAAATGCATATAGCCTTGTGAAGGACAAAATTTTTCTCACTTCAGAATCCTAACAAACGCAAGATTTAAATAGTTCCTTGCCAAGAAATCAATCCATAATACCGCGAGGTGCTGCCTAATGCTGAAAATGAAAAGGATCACGGAAGCCTACGACATGAGGGTTTACACTGACACAGGGGACTACTTCGGAGACATAGAAGAAGCCATTGTCACGGAATCAAAAGTATACGGCTGGCGGGTCAAGGCCACAAAGAACTCGTTCTTAAACAAGGTTCTTGGCAGCGCCAAAGGGGTGGTTGTGCCGCATCAGCTGGTGAAAAGCATTGGTGATGTGATGATAATCAGCAAGGGCGCGGTGCCAACCCAGGAAGTTGAGCCTGAGAAGAATTAGACAACAGTGAACGCTATTCCCACAAGGTAGCCGCCAACAGCT
>JAGVYJ010000071.1:4473-7529 GCA_018303315.1 Candidatus Woesearchaeota archaeon
TACCAGGCCTATGATTGTAAGTTCCAGCCCTGACCTTTTCCAGCTTACAAGGGTGAATTTTGACTTATATACGCCTGTAATGAACAGGGCACCCCCGCTAAGAAGGAGGGCGCCTATGCTGGCAGGAGGCAGCCTGATGGCCAGGTCCCACAGATGCACCTGCACAGCAGGCTCAAGGGGCAGAAACAGGAACGGGAGGATAGGCACAAGCGAGCCGACAAGTGCCGCAACGAAAACCCGGATTCCGCTCCTGAGGGGCTCCTCAGCCTTGTTCTTCAGCCCAAGTTCCTCTGACATCATGATGTTGAGCCATGTAGCCTTGTTTGAAGTTATCTTCTCCACTATGTGGTTGAGTTCTTTTCCCTTAAATCCGTGCTTCCTGAAGACTTCCTTTATTTCCCTCTTTTCAGCTTCAGGATAGCGCTCAATCTCATATTCCTCCCTTTTCCTTTCTTTTTCGTACACCTCATTTTCAGCCTTCAGGGAGGTGTAGACAACTGCTCCCATGGAAAGGGATTCAGCGACAGTAGCTGCCAGCCCTGAAAGCAGGACTATCCTGATATCAGTTACCGCTGCGGCAACTCCCAGAACAATCCCAAGCACATTCACCAGCCCGTCCTGGCCGCCAAGAATGCTATCCCGGAGCCTCGCCCCGGCAGTATTAATGTGCTCTTTGGCCGTTTCAATCTCGTGAATCCTTAGCTGCTCAGCCTTGCTCAGTCTTTTGGCCATAGCAGGTTCGGTATCGCCGGGTATTAAAAAATGTTTGGTTAGTCAGTGGCTGTTGCCTCGCTGTCCCACATGTCCTCCGGGTTGTCCTTCCTGGCCACGAGAAATCTGTCAATGAAAAGGTAATCTATCCCTGTCCCCATCATGCACCTGTAGGCGTCTTCTGGGGTGCACACAATCGGCTCTCCACGGATGTTGAATGAAGTGTTGATTATGATGGGCATCCCTTTCAGCTTGCCGAATGCCTTTATCACATCATAATACAGCCTGTTCTGCTCCCTTCTCACACTCTGCAGCCTTCCGGAGCCATCCACATGAGTCACTGCAGGAAGCTTCTGCCTGAACTGAGGTCTTATAGGGTAGACCATCAGCATGAAATCAGTAGGGGCTGGAACAGGCTCATCACATTCAAAATACTTTATTGCATCATCCTCGCAGACAGCAGGGGCGAAAGGCCGGAACTTTTCCCTGTGCTTCACCTTCAGGTTAAGGATGTCCTGCATCTCTGGGTTGGTGGCATCCGAAAGTATGCTTCTCGCGCCAAGAGCCCTTGGCCCGAATTCCATCCTGCCCTGGAACCATCCAAGCACGTTGCCCTCTGCAATGAGCTTTGCCGCAGTCTTTACAAGCTGCTCATCGGTGTCAAATGAGGAGTAATTCACTTTTTCCCTGTCCAAGAACTGCCTTATCTCCTGGGTTGAATAGCCCGGGCCCAGATAGGCATCTCTCATGACGTATTCCCTTTTCTTTCCAAGTATTGAATTGTAGGCATAGAATGCCGCGCCTACCGCTGTCCCGCCGTCCCCGGCTGCCGGCTGGATGAATATGTCCTTGAATGGTGTTTTGCTGAGTATTTTCCCGTTGGCAACGCTGTTAAGCGCAACACCCCCGGCCATGCACAGATTGTCCATGCCGGTTTCCTTGTGCAAAGAGTTAAGAATCCTGAACAGCACATCCTCTGTCAGCTTTTGCAGTGAGGCAGCCATGTCCTTGTGCCTCTGCTCCATTGGGTCGTTTTTCCCTCTCGGCCTGCCGAACAGCTCAATGAATTTCCTGCTCGGCATGCGCATCTTATGGGTGTAGTCGAAATAGCTCATGTCAAGGGAATAGCTCCCGTCTTCCTTTATGTCAACCAGCTTCAGGAAATTGTCATAATATACAGGCTTGCCATATGCGGCTAGTCCCATCACCTTGTATTCCGCATTGTTAACAGAGAAACCAAGGTAAGCCGTGACAGTACTGTAAATGAGGCCGAGCGAGTGCGGGAAAATTATCTCCTTCCCGAGGGTTATCTCCTGCCCTTTGGCGATGCCTGTGGTGGTTGTCTGCCATTCCCCAACGCCATCAGTGGTAAGAATTGCAGATTCCTGAAACGGAGAGCAGAAAAATGAGCTCGCAGCATGGGCAAGATGATGCTCTATGAAAAACACATCTCCCCTGTATTTCAGCTTTTTCCTGACGTATTTCATAACCCTCAGCTTGTCATTGAACCATCCGGGCATGGCCTGCTGGAAAGCCCCGAAGCCTTTCGGGAAAGTTTCAAGGAACTGGCTCATCACCCTCTCGAACCGATGTAATCCACCTGCTCAATTGTGATGTTGCCCTGCTTCAGGCAGTATTCTATAGCATTCTTTGGCCAGCTGAGGTCGTGCTTCTTTCTTGTGAAGCGCTCCTCTTCCGCAGCAGCCACCAGCTTCCCGTCCTGGACAAGCGCAGCTGAGCTGTCATGGAAAAATGCGTTTATGCCTAGTATGTTCATTTTCAAAACTGCCTGTAATATAGCTCCTTGTCCCTCGGGCCCACAGAGGTCTTTGCCCAGTAGGTCTTTTCTTCTCTCCTGCTAAGCTTCATGAAATGCTTTCCAAGCGCTTTTGCCACAACAGAGACCATGCCGATTCCTATGTAATATACAAATGCCAGCACTGCCAAATTTATGGCATCAGCTACCAGCTTCCCGAAGCCCCTGAATCCTGCAATGAAACCCCTAAAAAATAACTTTGCGCTCATCATGTTTCCACCTGTTCCATATTGCAGCCACGGCAAGGTACGCAGCCAAAACCAGGCTGATGTACTGCCAAAACTCAACAACTTTCAAAAAAGTGAGCAGTTTCCCGCCAATAAAATAGGCGAGGGTTGCAAATGCAGCAACTCCTGCAGTGAATCCCGCAGCTTTCCCCAGCCTGTAATCTTTTGAAGACCCGTCTCTTGCTTCCATATTTCCATGGATTCTGCCCTCTTTTAAAAACCTACCGCAAAGTTTTTATTTCGGATGGATACCGCTGGTTTATGGCCAGAAACCGCGGAATCGTATCTGAATTGTGGCAGTT
>JAGVYJ010000011.1 GCA_018303315.1 Candidatus Woesearchaeota archaeon
TTTCCTTGGTGCTTTCATATATTGTCGGCTCTTCCACAGGGGTTCATGAGGGCGGGATTTATGGGACAGCCATAGCAACAATTGGCATGCTGGCGACAGCCGGGTTCATCCTTGCCATGGACAACTTTGGGCCAATTACTGATAACGCCGGCGGCATTGTTGAGATGAGCGGTGGCGACCAAAAAGCCAGGGCAATAACTGATAAGCTTGATGCTGCCGGCAACACAACAAAAGCCATAACAAAAGGCTATGCCATCGGCTCTGCGGCACTCGCAGCTTTCCTGCTGTTCTCTGCATATCTTCAGGCAATAGCCATAGGAGGCTATGAGGCAGTGGTTAACCTTGCTGACATAAAAGTTTTTGTCGGCGGATTTTTAGGGGCCATGCTGGTTTTATGGTTCAGCAGCTTGGCTATCAGGGCTGTTGGCACCACTGCCCAGACCATTGTCGAGGAAGTGAGGCGCCAGTTCAGGGATATCGAGGGCATTATGACCGGAAAAGGACGGCCGGACTATGGCGCCTGTGTTGACATAGCTGCAAAGGCAGCGCTTAAAGAAATGGTGGCGCCTGGCCTCATAGTGTTTTTCGTCGTGCTGCTGGTTGGGAAAATATTGGGCCCTTATGCTGCTGCTGCCGTGCTGATGGTCGGCACAATCACTGGCATACTATTTGCCATGACCTTCAATAACTCCGGCGGCGCCTGGGATAACGCAAAGAAATACATCGAATCCGGAAACCTGGGAGGCAAAGGCAGCGATGCCCACAAGGCTGCTGTTGTCGGAGACACCGTTGGCGACCCTTTCAAGGACACTGCCGGCCCTAGTCTGCATGTCCTGATAAAGCTTCTGGGCACGATAACCCTTGTCTTGGCGCCCATATTCCTTTAATGTCCCTAACACTGCTAGACAAAAAGATACCCACGCTTGTATTGGATTCGCTGAAAAATCAGGGCATAACCGAACTCAGGCCCGCCCAGACTAAAGCACTGAAGGCAGGTTTGCTGGAAGGAAAAAATCTTCTCGTCTGCACCCCCACTGCATCAGGCAAAACCCTTATAGCAGAGCTTGCAATGCTTAATGCGATTCTCAATGGAAAGGGCAGGGCTGTCTACATATCCCCGCTGAAGGCATTGGCTTCTGAGAAATACCGGGAATTCCGGCAGAGGTATGGCCATAAGATAAAAATAGCCCTGAGCATAGGCGATATTGACTCATCTGATGGACACCTTGCAAATTATGATTTGATTTTCTGCACTGCCGAGAAGCTTGATTCCCTGACAAGGCACCACAGCCCCTGGCTGAAGGACATAGCGGTTGTGGTATGCGACGAGCTGCACCTCCTCAATGATCCCTCAAGGGGGCCGACCCTTGAAATCCTGCTGACCATACTCAGAGACCTCGTCCCGGATGTGCAGGTTATTGCGCTCTCTGCGACGATAGGCAATCCGAAAGAGCTGGCTGAATGGCTTGATGCAAATCTTGTTGTGGACAGCTGGCGCCCTGTAAAGCTCCACCAGGGCATTTATTTTGCAGGAAAAGTGGAATTTGAGGAATAGCTTTTTAAATAATCTCGGGGTTCTTTAAACCATGCCCAATTTAACCTCGCAGCAGGAATTCAAGCTGAAGAAATTCGTAAAGAAGATGGCTCAATACAGGGGCAGCCATACCGAGCTGGTGACAGTTTATGTCCCGGAAGGGTATGACATGAATAAGATAATCCAGCATCTGGCCCAGGAGCAGGGCACTGCCACCAACATCAAAAGCAAGCAGACGAAGGACAATGTTTTGGCTGCGCTTGAGCGGATGATTCAGCATCTCAAGCTTTACAAGAAGACTCCTGAGTACGGCCTTGCTGCATTTGCAGGGAATGTGTCTGACAGGCCCGGCCAGCAGAATTACGAGGTGTGGAGCATCGAGCCGCCTCTGCCATTGAAGCTCAGGCTTTACAGGTGCGACAAGGAATTTGTGCTGCAGCCCCTGGAGGAAATGCTGGAGAGCACGGATGTCTTCGGCCTTGTTGTCATGGACAGGAGGGAGGCAAATATAGCAGTGCTGAGAGGGAAAACAATAGTGCCATTGCTGCGCTCAACAAGCAACGTCCCTGGCAAGCAGCGTGCCGGCGGCCAGTCTGCCCAGAGGTTTGAAAGGCTCAGGGAGGGGGCAGCCAAGGAGTTCTACAACAGGATTGCCGAGCACATGAAAGAGCAGTTCCTGAACATGAAGGAGCTTAAAGGAATCATCGTAGGCGGCCCAGGCCCCACGAAGCAGGAATTTGTCGAAGGAAATTACATCACCAATGAGGTGAAGAAGAAGATTCTCACCCTCAAGGACATCACCTACACGGATGCCTTCGGCCTGCAGGAGCTTGTTGATAAGAGCCAGGATATCCTGGCAGAGGCTGAAGTGGGAAAGGAAAAGAAGCTTATGAATGAGTTTCTTGAAAAGCTGTCAAAGAGCCCTGAGATAGTGGAGTACGGCGAGAAGCAAGTGATGCATGCCCTCAAGATGGGGGCAGTTGACAAGGTCCTGGTGTCTGAGACTGTCCCTGACGAAGTTGTCGAGCACATAGAGGAGGAGGCAAAGAAAGTGGGCACCACTGTCGAGATTATCTCAACTGAAACCAGGGAGGGGGCGCAGCTTGTCGACCTGGGCAAAGTAGGAGCGCTGCTCAGATTTCAGATTTCCTAAAGGAAACCTTCTTAAGGTTTATGCTCTTCAACCGCAAGCATGTCCCTTGTGAAACTTGCTTACCAGAAGCTCTACCCTGATTCAGAATTTCCTTATGATGCAAAAGTTTCCTACTCCGGCAGGTTCTCTGATTACAATGCCAAGGTAATCCGGCAGGGCAACAGCCTGGAATTCCGGCTCAGCAGGAAATGGCTCACGGTTTCCGAGGAGATAAAGCTTGGCCTTATTCAGCATCTTTTATTGAGGCTGGGCAACGACAGGCGCTCAACATTCTACACAGACCTTTATTCAAAGTTTGTAAAAAACCTGCATATATCCGTCGGCAAGACTGAGAGCGAGCCTGAGCTTTTGGCGTCATTCAGCAGGGTTAATGACGAATTTTTTCATGGCACGATAGAGCAGCCGAATCTCAGGTGGGGCAGCGAAAGCGTGCGGAAGCTGGCATCCTATGACTATCAGAGCGACACCATTACGGTTTCCTCAGTATTCCTGGACGAGCCTGAAAAGCTTCTTGACTATGTTATGTTTCATGAGCTTTTGCACAAAGCGCTCAAGTTCAGGGATTCCGGCACAAAAACCATCCATCATTCATCAAAGTTCAGGCAGCTTGAAAGCTCTTATCCCGGGCATGAGGCCCTGGAGAAAGCCCTTGAAAGGCTCGCAAGGAAGAACAGAATTGCAGACTGGCTGTGACTTTATCCCAGCAAAACCTTTATAAATGACCAGCCTTCTCAGCCATATAGCTTTTTAAGTGATTAGCATGGCAACCAAACACGCATCAGCAGGCAGCCTCAAGGTCGGGAGCAATGTGGTAATTGATGGGGTGGCCTGCAGGATTAGCAGTATCCAGATATCCAGGCCTGGCAAGCATGGCCATGCAAAGGTCAGGCTCGAGGCCATGGGAATCATTGACGGCAAGAAATACGTTGCCCTTATGCCCGGCCATGATGAGGTTGATGTTCCACTCATAGAGAAGAAGACCGCGCAGGTTTTGTCAATAACAGGCGACATGGCAAACGTCATGGACATGGAGAGCTACGAAACATTCGACCTTGCAATCCCGGAAGAGCTGAAAGGCAAGATAGCTGAAGGGGCAAGCGTTCTTTACTGGGAAATCCTCAGCGACAAGGTAATGAAGCAGATAAAGGAGACATAAGATGGCAAAGTTCCCTGAATCAGAATCCCGCATGTTCAGAAATGTATTTGTCTGCAAGTCATGCAAGACAAAGAGGCGGGCCCCCAACATGGCTGTTATAGCCGGCAGGGTTTCGTGCAGGAAGTGCGGCAGCAAGGCGCTAAGGCCTGTCAGGAAAAAATAAACATGGTTGAAGCAGAGGTGATATCCCCGGTTATTTTGTTTATTGTTAAATACAAATGGATTTTTCTGTTCTATGTTCTCGCAGCCTTGTTCATCCTTCTTACAAAAAAGCGCTGGGAAATCCATGCGAAAATCATCTATCTCTACAGGACCTCGCTCGGGCTTGCCTGGATGGATGCCATTGCGAATAAATACCGGGAAATCGTAAAGCTGGTGTCGCTTATCGGCGTGGGCATAGGTTTCACAGGCATGATTGTCATTGCTGTCACATTAATCATATCTGCATGGCAGCTTGTGACTGTTCCCGAGGCCCCTGCCTCAGTCGGCCTGGTGCTTCCTGAAACCACAATACCTGGCATAGGGGTTTTGCCATTTCATTTCTGGCTCATCACCATTTTCATAATCGCTGTTGTGCACGAGTTTTCTCACGGGGTTGTGGCCAGGGCGCATAATGTCAGGGTGCAGTCCAGCGGCATAGCCTTCATCGGCCCCATCCTTGCTGCATTTGTCGAGCCTGAAGAGAAAAAGCTTGCTAAGCAGAGCGATGTCGTGCAATACTCGGTTTTTGCCGCAGGGCCTTTTGCCAATATCCTGCTCGGTTTTTTTGCCATCCTTGCCTCGCTGCTGCTCCTCAACTTCAGTGCAGGCATAGAAGTTGTTGCGGTGAATCCTGGCATGCCCGCTGAGGCCGCAGGCCTGCCGCAAGGGACAATAATAACCCAGTTCAACAGCCAGCAGGTAAGCGGGGTTGATGACCTTCAGGCTGCCCTTACAGCAGCAAAAGGCAAAGAAGATGTCCACGTGGTTACTGCCTCAGGGCAGGGCTACATCCTCAACATGTCCGGCAGGGACAAGATGGGCGTGCAGCTGCGGAACTCATTCGGCATAGGCATGAAGGCTGCAGTGCTCAACTGGGTTAATGACCTGCTTTTCTGGCTAAGGATACTCAGCTTCGGCATCGGTCTTTTCAACCTGCTGCCCCTGGGCCCTGTGGACGGAGGCAGGATGTTCAGGATAGCAATGCACAGGCTTGTCCGGAACAGGAAATCTGCTGATGCATGGTTCCGGAACGTGAGCATAGCATTCTTTGTGCTGCTCGTATTGCTTCTGACATTCCCTTTCGTTAGAACTATATTTTAAGCAGCCCGTGCTGCTCAAGGTATTTCTTGACCCTTGCGTTTACTTCCGGCTTTGCTTTTGGGCCCAGCCTGTAGTACAGCTTCTTGGCAGCGTCTCCCCAGCTGTAGTTGCCTTGCTCAAGGGCTTCCTGCTCCATCTGGAATTCCTGCAGGGCTTCCCCTTTCTTAAGATGGTAATAGATTGATCTCATTGTGACTTTTGGGAAAAGCTCCCTGTAAACCTGGAAAATCCTGTAGCCATGCGCCTTCTTGAGAAAAAACAGAATCTCTATCATGTTCTGCCTGACCTGGCTTTTGGTTGGCCTGCCGCGTTTCATGCAGTACAAAGCATTTGCATAATTGCTTTAAAAACTTTTTCAATTTCCATATTCAAATTAACCAAACATTTATATATACTTGGCTGAATTACACCAATAGCCAATTTGAATTATTTGCTGAGGTGTTGCGAATGGTAGAAGGACGATGCATGAAATGCAAGAAAAGTGTTGAAATCAAAAATGCCCAGAATGTCACGATGAAGAATGGTCGCAAGGCTGTTAAGGGAGTTTGCCAGACCTGTGGCACAAAGGTATTCAGGATTGTAGGCAATTAAGCCTGCAATTTTATTTTCTATTCATGGCCTACTTGCTTGTACTTTCTCAGGACAATCTCGCACTTGCTCGTGCCGAGGCTGAAGCATTGCTCGGGCCTGGAAAATTATTTGCCAATTATCTCACTGTCGGCTCAGGAGAAACACGCACTGTAAAGAGGCTTGCCTATGCCCATCGTGCCTATAAGATTCTCTTTGACTGCCCTGTTTCTGATCTGAAAAAAAGCGTGCTTGCCCATCCCTGGGACTCTGTGATAAAGAAAACATTCTGCGTAAGGTTCATTGGCGATGTCAAAGGGCTAAGTGAGGCTCAGGCAGCTTCATGGATATGGGACAAGCTGCCTTCACCCGCAGTTGACCTTACCAATCCAAGCTCAAGGATTGATTTCCTGTTCCATGAAAAGCATGCTTACCTGCTTCTTCACACATGGGAGAATCCCAAGCGCTATGTGTCAAGGGTTCCCCACAAGCGGCCGGGATTCAGCCCTGTGACTTCCCATCCTAAGTTTGCAAAAGCCCTAGTCAACCTTTCTGGCGCTCAGCGGGGTTCAGTGCTTGTTGACCCGTTCTGTGGTGTGGGCGGGATAGTCATTGAGGCTGGGCTGAGCGGGGTCAAGGCCCAGGGCTATGATGTAGACCAGCAGATGATTGAAAAGGCAAACAGGAACCTTGACTACTTCAGTGTCAGGGGCGTCCGGGTTGAGCTTGGCAATGCCTTCGATCTCGACAAGGAATTTGAGTATCTGGCCACGGACCTTCCCTTTGGCAGGTCTTCAAGACTTTCTGGTGCCAATGATATCGTAACCTTTTACATTAAAGCCCTGAAAAAGATAAGAAACCTGTTCAGCAAACGGGCCGTGGTGGTGATGCACAGGATTCCTGAGCTGGACAGGGTTATTGCAGAGGCAAAAATAAAGCCTGCGCTTGAGATTGAGCATGTGATGCATCACAGCCTGACAAAGCACATTATTGTGCTGGAAAAGTAAACATTTTTTAGTCCTGACTGATTTACTGCCTCTCATGACCTCCCTGAACCTGCATCACGCCAGGGAAATGCTGATTAAGAGCTGGAAGTCCGAGCCTTTTTTCAAAAACACTGCCCTCATTGAGGCTTTTCGTTCTGTGCACAGGGAGAAATTTGTGCTTCCTGAGTACATCAACCAGAGCTATGACGACATAGCCCTGCCTGTGCTTGCCGGCCAGACGATATCGCAGCCACTCACTGTCATGAACATGACCCACCACCTTGATGTCAGGCCTGGCCAGAAGGTTCTGGAGATAGGGGCCGGCTCCGGATATCAGGCTGCCATCCTGGCAAAGCTTGTTGGCCACAGGGGCAGGATTGTTACAGTGGAGAAGCTTGCTGAGCTTTTGGACTATGCCGCAGAAAACCTGGCAAGGAGCCATGTCCGGAATGTTGAGCTGCACACGGCCGGGCCAGCCATTGGCTATCCTGAGGAAGCGCCTTATGACAGGACTATGGTTACCTGCGCCTGCCCGGACATCCCTGAAGAGCTGCTTGAGCAGCTGAAACCCGGTGGTATCATGATTATACCTCTTAACTCAAAGCACGGATTTCAGGAAGTGTTCAAACTGGTTAAGGATAGGGAGATAAGGAAGGAGAGTCTTGGCTATTATAGCTTTGTCCCGCTGGTTCGGTAAACAGTTTTTCTTCAAGAGAATTCAGCCCGTTTATCAGAAGTTCTTCCCCCTGCCTGTATGCAGCATGAATTTCCTGCCTGTAAGTCTGGGTTATTTCTGCTATTGCAGGATTGCAGTTGTATATTGCAAAGGCCGCTGCACCCACTGCTATCAGGCCGATGAGGCGTTTCATGATTCCTGGCATTCACATTGATATTATTATGCATTTGCCTGGAAAAACCGGAAATATCAGGCATGATTTCGCAAATTTTCCATAACTCTTAAAAATTATTCCTCATTATCTCTTTTTGATGGATTACGAAGCAGTCATTTCCAGCTTTAATGATGCCCTTTCCTCTGGCAAGACTATCGTGCTTGGCTTCAAGGGCAAGGTGGTTTATTCCGGAAGGGCAGAAAGCGTGCTCCAGGACGGGGACAGGCTTGCCATAATCAAGTCTGACAGGACATTGCTGATACACCAGCCCAGTGGCTCAAATCCTGTCAACTACATGAAGGAGGGCTCTGAGCACCACCTTAAGAAGGATGAGCATAACCTTGTGCTTTCCAGCAGGAATTTGCCGCTGAAGGAATTCATGGACATCTACATCAAGGCAGTTTATTTCCTTCATGCTGCTCCATTGCTGGACAGCCAGAAGCTCCAGCTTGCAGGCACGGAAAGGGACATGGCCTTAATGCTAATGCAGAACCCCGGGCTGATTGAGCAGGGCTTCACTCCTTTGAGCAATGAGGAGCACACCAAGTATGGGTTCATCGATGTCTTTGGCTATGACCGCAGCCAGAACCTTGTTGTGGTGGAGTGCAAAAGGCAGCAGGCTGACCTCTCAGCTGTTACCCAGCTCAGGAGATATGTTGAGAAAATCAAGAAAATGAAAGGGCTTGCCAGGGTTAGGGGCGTTCTTGCCGCTCCGAAGATTTCTCCAAATGCCTTAGCCATGCTCACAGACTGGGGCTTTGAATTCAGGGCAGTAAGCCCGCCGAATTATTTTGAAAGGCACAGTCAGGGTCAGAAAAGCCTCGAAGATTTCTAGAAAACTTCCTTCATTACAGCCTTTGCAACCACCATTGGCTTGTGGTCCTGCCACACATTCCTGCCTATGGCAACCCCCTTTGCACCCGCGCTCATGGCAGCGCCGAGTTTCTGGACAAGCTCAGTGAGACCTATCTTGCTCCCTCCCTGAATGAGAACGTTGCACCTGCCTGCGCTCTTCACAATCCACTTAAGGCCTGCAACATCGTTGTTGAAGGGCAGCTTGACAAAGTCTGCACCCAGTTCGAGTGCCAGCCTTGCCCCGTATGCGATTATTTCCGTGCTGTTGGGGTCCAGGGCTCCTGTGCCTCTCGGGTACATCCATAAAGCAGCTGCCAGGTCAAGCTCGTGCGCTTCTTCAATTATTCTTGCAGCTTCAGGCAGCATTATGCTTTCGTGCTCACTGCCTATGTACACAGTGTAGCCGACACCAGCAGCTCCAACAGCAGCAGCGCGCTTTACAGAACACAGCTGCCTTGAAAGGGGCTCGCCCCCAAGGAGCTTGGTCTTGCCGTTGAGCTTAACCATTAAAGGTATTTTGTGCCTTCGGTGCCTCCAGTAATGCTCTGCAACTCCTATATGCGAAATGAATCCCGTGAACTTGGCCTTCTCGGCAATATCAAGGACATAGTCAGGGTCAACAGAATTGAGGTCAAAGTCCTGCGTGGGCCCGTGCTCAAATCCCTGGTCATAGGCAAGCAAGGCAGCCTTTCCTTTCCTGAGGAACCTGTTCACAGAACTATGCACTGAAGTCTTTGTCATTGCTCACCTCTTCTGCGAAATCCTAAATGTCAGGACTTTATAAAGATTTAGGTTGCGCTTCATTAAGCACAACCGAGGTCTGGGTTTTTTCAACCCCATCAAGATTTCTAAGGTAAACTGTCACAAACTGGCTCAGGGCATCCGTGTCTGCAACCCTTGCTTTGATAATAATATCGCTGGTTCCTGTGACCATAGCTGAAAATTCAACAGCAGGATGAGCTAATAGTTGCTCGGCTAGCTCGTTTTGGGTCATTTTTTTGGCTTTGAGCAATTTGTAATCGACGGTTACTGCTATAAAAGCACTTACCATTTTCCCGAGCTTTCTCTGGTCTACACTCGCCTTATAGCCAGTGATTATTTTTTCAGCCTCCAGTCTCTTAACCCTGTTATGAATAGTAGTGATAGGAATCCCTGTCTGTTTTGCTATCTTCTGAAATGGAAGTCTGCAGTTTTTCCCGAAAATCTCAAGGATTTTCTTATCCTTGCTGTCCAATTTTGTCATAACTATAGAAATATTTTCCATTTTTTATAAATTTTTCGGTATTTTTAGTAAAAAATTCCAAAATTTTTGGGTAATTATTATAACATAGTGTCAAATCCCCTGCTTCGATGTTCAGGATTCTGATAACCGGTGGTACCATAGATAAAGACTACGACCCGATACAGGGAACACTCACCTTCACTTCATCCAATATACGTTCCCTGTTGCACCAAAGCAGGATATCTTTGGACATAAATTTTGAGACATTGATGCTTAAAGACAGCCTCTTCATGAGGGAGGCAGACAGGCAGGCAATACTGGATAAATGCCTGCACGTACCTGAAGACAAAATTCTGATAACCCACGGAACTGACACTATGGTCGAAACTGCTAAGATTCTCGGAGAGAAAGTCAGGGACAAGACTATTGTGCTGACCGGAGCCATGGTTCCTGCTTCAATTGCCGGTTCGGACGCCCTGTTTAATTTGGGGTGCGCCTTAGCTGCCCTGCAGCACTTGCCAAAGGGGATTTTCATCGTAATGAACGGAAAGGCCTTTGCCTGGGATAACGTTGCAAAGAACAAACAGACAGGAGAATTTGCTGAATTAAATCAACCGCTTTAGTTTCATATCCCCTATCAGATTACTGAACTGGTTCGTGAAGTGTCTCAGTTCGGCTTTCATTTGTGCCACGAGTATTCCGATTGTAAAAGTGGCACTTACATTGAACAACAGCAGCCCAAGAATCAGGTCCTCTGTTTGCCAGGAGCCGCCGGCCATTTTAAGAGCTACCTGATACGCCAGCAGGATTCCGAGTATCAAAAGGAAAAGTATCATTAACTTCTTTGCTTGCTCCAATATTATTGCCTTACCCATTCTGGACCAGCCTTGCGACAAACCAAATCAGCGTAATTATCAGCACAAGCAGCATTATGCCCAACAGATATTTTTCTTGGTTGTCCATGGCTTGCAATAGGCAGTATTGCTTATTATAACTTTTGCTCCTCTTAGCAAAATATTTTCAATAAGTCCGGAATGCTTTCTGTCTGAAACCAGCAAACCTTTATAAATAATTCTCGCAAGCTAATCCTTACAGCCCCGTGGTGTAGCGGTTAATCATACCAGCCTTTGGCAGGGCAGAGATTCACATCTTCAGCTGAAGACAGCTGGTGACGGCGGTTCGAGTCCGCCCGGGGCTATATTTCTTTGCTAATTAAGTTCGTGCCATTTCGTCAGGCGAATATGGCACTTGACTGGGGGTGTGGCAGCCTGATGCAAGACCGGCGAAGTCGTTCCGTGGGGCTTCATGCCCCACATTGCACAGGGGCGTGGCAGTCTGCCACAATTCTGATTCCGCCCGGGGCTATTTTTTAAGAAATATTTCAATATACTTCAGGACTTTTTCTTTCATTGCCAGATTAACAGAAACCTGCTCGCCATAATTTGTTTTCTTTGGCATTAATATCCCCTCTTTCTTCAAATCACGGACCAAATCTTTAACCCTGCCAATAAAGTCTTTCGGAAATCCTTTTTGCAAATTTTCTATGGCGGTATGGCTGGCTTCAAACTTTCCTGCTCTGGTAAGCTTGTGCAGTATTTTCCCCTTGATTTCATTATCAGACCAACCGTCCATATTAATAGACTTTGAAAGGAAATATTTATATACTTTTCTATTTAATTACGAGAATATGGAAGAAAAATCATTGTTGCTTCAGCTTACTGGAGACATGCCTATGTTCAAAATAGTTGATTTTCTTGTTGAGAACAAGGAAATGGACTTTACAAAGAAGGACATTGCTGAAGGCGCTGACATAGCAAGGGCTTCACTTTTCAACTACTGGCCCGAACTGGAAAAAAGGCAGATAGTGAAAGTAACCAGAAAGTTCGGAAAAACAAGGCTGTACACACTGAACACAGAAAGCCCAATAGTCAAGAAACTTCTTGAATTAGAAATGACGCTTATAGCGCAGGCTATGGATTCAGAAATTGCTAGAAAGAAAGTGGCTGTTAAAGCCTGAATCCTCTTTTTTTAACAGAAACACCATTAGTCCGCCCGGGGCTATCAGTTATTGGCTCCTATGGCCTCAGAAATATTCCTGTAGCCGTCTGCTTTCATTAATCTTACCAGCCCTTTGTTGATTTCCTTAATTAAGCCCGGCCCCTTGTAAATCATTCCGGTAATGAGCTGCACCAGGCTGGAGCCGAGCTTTATCTTCCTGTAAGCATCCTCAGCAGAGAATATGCCTCCGCAGCCCACAATGACGAGCTTTCCTTTTGTTCTGTGGTATGCATACCTTATCAGGGGCTCAGCAAGGTGCTCGACAGGCTTTCCTGAAATTCCGCCCTGGGGATGTGCCTGAAGAAATCTGCTGCTGGCCTTAAGCCCTTCCCTGTGCCGGGTCAGGTTGCTTATGATTATTCCATTAACCCACCTGTGCTGTTTGAGAACAGAGACAATTTCATCCATCTCGTCGAGGGAATGGTCAGGCTTAATCTTAACCAGCACAGGCTTCTTATGCGGCAGTCCCTTCATCGCATTCAGGAGCTTCCTCATATTCCCTGGATAACACCATGTCTGGCCGTCTGAAGTGTTGGGACAGCTCACATTCACTGCTGTGTAACCGCCAAGCCCGTCCAGCAGGGCATACGCCTTCTTGTAATCCTCTATAGCCTGCTCTTCGGTCATGTCATCATTGGTCTTTGCCACAGAGATGCCTATGGGTATCGAAGAGCCACGCTCCTTAAGCTTTTCAGCCAGCACTTTTGCTCCCATATTTGCCAGCCCGTAATTGACAATCAAGGCCCGGTCAGCAGGAAGCCGCCAGAGCCTCGGTCTGGGATTTCCTTTGCACGGCTCAGCAGTGATGCTGCCTACTTCCTCGAAGCCGAAGCCAATGCTGGGCATGAATCCCATAAGCCTCGCATTCTTGTCAAAGCCTGCTGCCAAACCCACAGGGTTTCTGAAGCGTATGCCCATTACCTCTGATTCAAGCATAGGATGATTGTATGAATACATTGCCTTAACGGCAGAATTCATTATGCCGGCATGGGAAACCGCTTCGCCAAGGCTGGTAACAAGGTCATGCACTTTTTCAGGCTCAAGCCTGAAAAGCACAGGCTTTATGATTTTCGCATACATGACAGGGCCATAACAGCAGGCCTTATTTAATTCTTGCCAGTTCACGCACGTGAAGAAGCAAACCTTATAAATCCATAAGAAGTAAGAAACATAGAGAGGTGTACATGCAGGTTCTTGAACTGGCTAAACCCCAACTGGATGGATTTGTCAGGGCGGTGAACAAAGAGTATGAGTTCATAGCCCCTGTGAAGACTGATGAGATAAGGTTTGAGCCTGTGAAATCAGCTGCCCAGATAAACCTGGCTGAGCAGCCTTTGTATCCCCTGAAGAGATATTTCTTTGTCAAAAAAGAAGTGCTGTTCACATTTGACGGGAAGGAGATAATAGTGCCCGAGCCCAAGGTGCCGAAAAGGGTTTTCTTCGGTGTGCGAAGGTGCGACCTCAATGCATTGAAGCACCAGGACATGGTTTTCCTTGACAAGGAGCATGAAGACCCGTACTATAAGGCAAGAAGGGAAAACGCAATTTTCATCGGCTATCACTGCGATGTGGCCCCTTCCAAGTACTGCTTCTGCAACTCGCTCAAGCTCGAGGAATACTCCGACCTCATGTTCTTTGACAGGGGAGACAGGTTTGTTGTTGAAGTCCAGACTGAGAAAGGCCGGGAATTTGTTAAGTCTTACAGCAGG
>JAGVYJ010000070.1:0-2377 GCA_018303315.1 Candidatus Woesearchaeota archaeon
AAGATAAATTCAATTATTAAAGCAAACAAATATCTAACCCATGAGGGAACATTAATCGTTTGGTACTGATTGTACATTCTATTTTTTGTTGCTAATCCTTTCATCGTGTTAAAAGCACTTTGTTCAGAATAACCTCTATTCATAAGCTTACCCATACCACGATTAAAGCTTTTCTTTCGCATAATTTGTAATCAAACAGCTAAGAAGTATATAAATACAGCCGAATCCTTAACAGCCACTACTTAACATCTACGGATTGACCAATACAGTATAACCGATACCTTTAAATACTACACCCGCATTTCCATTCATCAATAAGTGGTTTCTTTGATGTGTTGAACAGGATGGAACAAGACCAAAATTACCTTAAGACTGGAACTACAACAGTGGCTGTTGTGTGCAGGGACGGCATCGTTATGGGTGCTGACAAAAGGGCTACAGCAGGCAACCTTATTGTTAGTAAGGACGTAAGGAAGATTTTCGACCTTACCCTTGACATGGCTGTTACTGTGGCAGGCACGGTTTCTGATGTGCAGCTGTTGGTGAAGGTTACAAAGGCAGAGATAAGGCTCAGGGAGCTGCGCACAGACAGGAAGCCGACAGTGAAGGAGGTTGCAAACCTCCTGGGCGGCCTTGTTTATGGCAACATCCGCAGGTTTTCTGTAATTCCGGGCGTAAGCCATTTCATTCTTGGCGGAAAGGACATTCACGGCTTCCATTTATATGACCTTTTTGCTGACGGCTCTATAACCGAGATTAAGGACTATATAACCTCTGGCTCCGGCAGCGTAATGGCATATGGAGTGCTTGAATCCCAGTACAAAAAAGGCATGAGCATAGATGAGGGAACAAAGCTTATTGTGGACGCAATCAGCGCGTCAATGCAGCGGGACAGCGCATCAGGGAATGGTGTGGACGTGATTTCAATCACTGCCGCCGGTTTGAAGTCTGTATACGAGAAAGAGCTCAACACTAAGCTAAGCTACTGAATACAATGTATTCTGATATCCGTTAGGTGCAGTACCAGTGTCAAAGATAATAAAGGAAATAGAAAAGTATTTGCCTGAAGGGAAAATAAGCGACATAGCCTTTGAAGGCGCAAATATTGTGCTCTATACAAAGGACAAGGAATTCTTCCTCAACAATGAGGGCATAATTAAGAATATCGTTGATGACATCAAGAAGCGGGTTGAGCTTCGCCCCGACCCGGCTGTCTGCCTCGGCCAGGAAGAGGCTGAAAAGGTCATCCGGGAAATCATCCCGGAGGAGGCAGTGCTTGGCAACATAATTTTTGACCCCCAGCGCTCCCAGGTAATCATCGAAGCAGAGAAGCCAGGGCTTGCCATAGGCAAGGGCGGTTCAGCCCTGAGAGAAATTAGGAATAATGCCCTCTGGGTTCCCCTCATCAGGAGGACACCGGCAATAAGGTCGAGGCTGATTGAGAATATAAGGTCGGTGCTTTACCAGAATTCTGATTACAGGAGGGATTTCCTCAACAAGACCGGGCACCGCATATATGACGGCTGGCGCCGGGAGAAAAAGCATGAGTGGATAAGGCTTAGCATACTTGGCAGCGGCAGGCAGGTTGGCAGGAGCTGCCTTTTCCTGCAGACGCCTGAGTCAAGGGTTCTGCTGGACTGCGGCTTTAACCCTGCTGAGCCGTCTGACAGCTCGGAGGCTTATCCATACCTGGAGGCCCCGGAATTTGACATAGGCCAGATAGATGCCATCGTGCTGAGCCATGCCCACATGGACCACTGCGCCATAATCCCTTACCTCTATAAATTGCAGTACCGGGGCCCTGTTTACTGCACTGCCCCCACAAGGGACGTTGCTGCCCTTCTCATGCTTGACTTCATAAAGATAGCCCACGCAGAGGGCCGCGACCCTATGTATACTGCCGATGAGGTGAAGGAGTTTGTCAAGCACACTATCACTCTCGAGTACGAGGAGGTCACTGATATAACCCCTGACATCAGGATTACTCTTTACAATGCAGGCCATATACTTGGCAGTGCCATGGTGCACCTGCATATAGGTAACGGGCTTCACAATCTCCTCTACACAGGGGACATTAAATACGCAAAGACTTCCCTGCTCGATCCCTCTGTCACAAGTTTCCCACGCCTGGAAACTATGGTTATCGAGAGCACCTATGGCGGCCGCGACAATACCCAGCCTGAGAAGGGCGACTCTGATGCCTATCTCGGGGAGATAATCACAGCCACGCTTAAGAGGGGCGGGAAAGTGCTTGTGCCAGTGCTTGGCGTCGGCAGGGCTCAGGAAGTGATACTTGTGATTGAGGCGCTTGTCCGCACGGGCCAGATTGACAAGATACCTGTGTACATTGATGGCATGGTGTGGGACGTGACTGCAA
>JAGVYJ010000070.1:2444-8888 GCA_018303315.1 Candidatus Woesearchaeota archaeon
AGCCTATCCTGAATATCTGAACGCAGCTATACGCAAGCAGATATTCCATAAGGACCAGAATCCTTTCCTTGCCGATATCTTCAGGCAGGTTGGAAGCCAGAAAGAAAGAAAGGAGATAATGGAGGAAAAAGGTCCTTGCGTAATTCTTGCAACCAGCGGCATGCTCACAGGCGGGCCGTCTGTTGAATACCTGAAAGGGCTGGCTGACAATCCAAAGAATGCGCTTGTCTTCGTAGCTTACCAGGGAGAAGGCTCGCTTGGAAGGCGAGTCCAGAAAGGTGAAAAGGAGATTGTCTTCGGCAATGGGAACTCTGTCAACAGGGAAGTATTGCAGATTAAGTGCGAGGTCCTGACAATTGAGGGCTTCTCAGGCCATTCAAGCAGGCAGCAGCTAATGAACTTTGTGAGGAACTGCAGCCCAAGGCCGAAAAGGGTTATAGTCAACCATGGCGAGAGCTCCAGAGCCCTCGATTTTGCAAGTTCAGTGCACAAGCAGTACAGGGTGGAGACCGTGGCTCCGAGAAATCTTGACACCCTTAGGATTCGCTGACCAATAAACTTTTTATAAAGGTCATTTTTCCTGACAAGTATGCCCTTTACATATGAAATCCTGATTGCTGGTTCTTCTATAATCATGAGCTGATGCAATGTTTACCAGAAAAAAGCTCATAGGCAGTCGGCAGCCATTTCGGAGCGCCACTGAGATAGAAGGGATACCTTTGCAGAACTTGCTATCCGATGCCGAGATTAATCCTGCCTATACGCACATAGCCAGGCTCTACCCTCTGACACCTATTGTGCCTTATGACAGATTTACTGCTGACGGAGTCACAGTTGTGTTGTGGGCAAAGCTCGACACATTAAGGCTCACAGGCTCCTTCAAGGGAAGGGGCAGCGAGTACTGTGTCTACAAAGCAGTGAGCTCCGGTGCGCTTGTGGAAGGAAGCGTTGTGGTAACCTCTTCAGCAGGAAACCACGCAAAGGGCCTTATTGAGGCTGCCCGACTGCATAACCTTATCCCGGTTGTCTTCATGGCTGAAAAGACGCCTGAAAACAAGGTTGCTGCCTGCAGGGAAAACGGCGCTGCCGTGGTATTGGTTGAAGGCGGCTACGAGGAGGCAAGCCTGGAAGCAAAAGCCTTCTATCACACCCGCGAAACTACAGGGCTTATGAGGGGCCAGCTCCAGCCTTCACTGCTTGAGCAGATTGCCCGTGCGGAAAAGCTTGAGTACGTCCCTGCGTTTGAGCATCCGGACGTGATAATGGGCCAGGGCACAGTGGCTTCTGAAGCCATGATGCAGCTCCAGCAGGAAATTATTTTCGTTGACTTCATGATTGCGCCTTACGGCGGCGGCGGCCTGACTAACGGCATGGCTTTTGCCGCAAGGCATGTTCACAACGGAGAGCATGAACCTCCACTTGTGTATGGAGCCCAAGCCTATAATTTCAATTCCATGGCAGAATCATGGAGGGCAGGAAAGCTGAGTGGGCCTGTCAGCAGGGGCGAAACCATTGCAGACGGCATACGAGTGGTTAAGCCGAGCCAGCGCATGCTTGAGCTTTCCAGGCACTTGCTTGCCGGTATTGAGGACGTCACAGAGGAGCAGATACGCAATGCCATTGTAAGAGTCAGCAGGAACAAGGGACTTGCTGAAATACAAAAGGCACCCATAGATGAGCTGATTCAGTATGGGTTCACGGCGCCTCATATAAGGCTTCGCGGCAGGATTTCTGTTGTCGAGGGAGCTGCTGCAGCTGCCTTTGCATTGGCTTATTCCGGTAAGATACCTTATGGAGAAATAGCCCATGCCCGGAAAACTGATGAGCTCCACGGCGTAATCGTGGCATCAGGCAACAACATTGACGCTCCTGTATGGAGAAATATAGTAGCGTCTAATCCGGAATAGCTTTTTATATCTGCTGGCTTTCTGTCCTGATGATGGAACAGGAATATGATGACTGGATTCAGGCTGGGCAGATTGCTGCCAAGGTCAGGGAAGAGGCCAGGGCTTGGGTAAGGGAAAATGCCTTAATCAGGGAAACCGCAGATAAGGTAGAAGCCAGGATTCTTGAGCTCGGAGGCAAGATAGCTTTCCCTGCGCAGTTTTCTTCGGATAATGTCGCTGCCCATTACTGCCCTGATGCCCAGGATGAGACCAGGTTCGCCAGGAATATTGTCAAGATGGACATCGGGGTGCATGTCAGCGGAGCGGTTGCAGACACAGCAGTAACAATAGACCTTACAAAAGAGCACAGTAGTCTTGTCAAGGCATCAGAGGAAGCCCTGAAAGCAGCCTCAGAGCTGGTCAGGCCCGGAGCAACCCCTGCTCAGATAGGAAGGGCAATCCATGAAGTCATAACCTCTTATGGATTCTCTCCGATAAAGAACCTTTCAGGCCATGGCCTTGGCAGGTATGAGGTTCACACTTCGCCAAGCATACCAAATTACGACACCGGCGATGATAACCCCCTGAAAAAGGGCCAAACCATCGCCATTGAGCCCTTTGCAACCAACGGCCTTGGCATGATTAAGCAAAGCTCAAATGCCACGGTATTCATGCTCACAAACCCAAAGCCTGTCCGGGACATCACCAGCAGGAAGATTCTTGAGAAAATCAAGGGCTACGAGGGATTGCCTTTTGCCAGCCGATGGCTTGCAGGGTTCGGCGCGCAAAGGGTCAGGCTGAGCCTCTCCCAGTTCGTCAAGCTCGGGATAATCGAGCAGTATCCCCCTCTTGTGGAGCAGGGCAACGGCCTTGTCAGCCAGACAGAGCACACATTCATTGTGGATGAGCCGGCTATAATCACAACTCGTCTTTAATTCTTGCAATGGCCTGCTCAATGGTTAGAACTTCTTCCTTGCCTGTCTTCATGTTCCTTAGCTTCACCTTACCCTCCTCGGTTTCCCTCGGTCCCAGCATCAGGGCAAATTCCATGACGTCAACATCAGTGTTGATGCCGTTTTCCCGAAGCCTGCCGGCGATTGCCAGACATTTGTCCAGGCTCTGGATGGGTATTACAAACACCTGAACCATTGTCTTGGCTGATATTTTCCGTTTTTCCAGAAGAGCATCGTAAATCCTGTCGAGGCCGAAGGATACCCCGCATGCCGGATAGCCGGCTCCGGCCCCGATGAAGTCGCCTATCATTTTGTCGTATCTCCCGCCTGCGCACACAGAGCTGGTAACAGATGACTGCTGCAGGAATGTCTCGATTATGGTTCCTGTGTAATAATTAAGCCCCCGGGCAAGCGAGAAGTCCAGCTCCACATTATCCCTGCTTGATAAGAGCGAGAACAGCTGCCTGAGCTCCTCGGCTCCCTGCCCTCCCTCCTCATTGTCAATATTCTGGTCCAGCCTGGAAAGGCTCTGTTCCGAGGAGCCGGTTTCCAGCAACCCAAAAAGCTCCTTCACCTGGCCTGCAGACATCCCTGCACGCTTCAGCTCCTCGTTTTTGCCAGCTTGTCCAGGGCTATCAGAGTCTCGTCGTGCTTTTCACTGTTTACCCCGCACTTCCTGAGGATGCCATTGAGCACTTTTCTGTTGTTAACCTTTACCTTGCACTCAAGGCCGAGCTGCGAGAAAACCTTCTGTATGAGCTGGATAATCTCAGCCTCGACAGCCATTGACCGGCTTCCGACGGCATCAACGTCGCACTGCATGAACTCCCTGTACCTGCCTGCTTCCACAGGGCCGTCGCGCCAGACCTTGTCGATGTGGTATCTCTTGAAAGGCAGGCGTATGTCCTTGTTCATTGCCAGCACCCTTGCCAGGGGCACAGTGAGGTCATACCTCAGTGCCAAATGCCTTTTCCCCTGGTCCCTGAAGTTGAATGTCTCCTTCAGGATTTCGCTGCCGCCGGCATATTTCGAGGCAAGCACCTCAAACCTTTCTATTCCCGGAGTATCCAGGGGCGAGAATCCGAACCTCTCGAAGTATGTGCGGAGCGTCGATATAATTTCCTGCCGAAGAATCTGCTGCTCCGGGAGGAAATCCCTTGTTCCAGGGCTCTGCTGCATCTTCATGGATTGCTCAGTAAGATAGCTTGCTTTTATAGTTTTTCGAAAACAGAACCAGAAAAAATTAGAAAATAAAAAACCTCAAATCGAGTTTGAGGCGACAAAAGAAAAATTTCAGCGTTTATTTCTTCTTCATCCTTTGTTCACCTCATGGTTATGAGTCAAATTTGATTATTACTTTATTCTTTATTGCAATTTTCATTTAAAAACCTTTTGATTTTAATGGTTTATCGTCGAATAATTTTTTGCAAAAAAGCTAAAAAAAGGGTTTTCAGTGCCATTTTGCCTCTTTTTTGTCAATTTCACCTAAATTTTTTGTCAGTTTTGTGGCAAAACATAAAAAGCAACTGCCATTAATCAGCTGTATGAAGATTGTTATTTCCGGGAAACCGGGCTCAGGGAAGAGCACAGTGGCCAGGGCCCTCGCCGAAAAGCTTGGTCTCAGGTATTTTTCCACAGGCCAATTCATGAGGGAACTGGCCAGGAAGCAAGGCATTTCCCTCGAGGAGCTTGGCAGGCAGGCCGAGTCAGGCCGGCAGACAGACAGCATGATAGATGACTGGCAGGCCGGGCTTGGCATGAGCGAGGATGACTTTGTCATGGACGGCAGGCTTGGCTTTCATTTCATCCCTGATTCCGTCAAGATATTTCTGGACGTGGATTCAGGAGAGGCAGCCAGGAGAATATTTGCACAGAAAAGGGAAGATGAGCATGCATCAACACAGGAAGAGTTGCAGGCTAAGCTTGAGGAGCGAATGGCCTCTGAAAAACGAAGATACATGAAATATTACAACCTGGACCCCTATGCGCTGAAGCATTACGATTTGGTCATCGATACATCCAAGCTTACCCCGGCGCAGGTGCTTAGAAAGATTACCGGCTTTGTCAGCAAAAGCAAGTAGGCCGAAAGCTTTTTATAGGGCTGTGCAACTCTCAGATTAATCTTCTCTAACCTTTTTGGTGATGTAATGGCAGAAGAAAAAATAAAGGTCAATGATTTTGTAGAGCTTGAGTATACAGGAAGAAACCCGGAGACAGGAGGGGTTTTCGACACAACCAGTCTGGAGGTTGCCAAGGCAAACAAGCTCAGCAACCAGGATGTCAGGCCTGTAAGAATATGTGTCGGCAGGGGCCATGTGGTGAAGGGCCTTGACGATGCTATTCCAGGCAAAAAGCCAGACATCCAATTCAAGGTTGTTGTGCCGCCGGAGCTTGGCTTCGGAAAGAAGAGCACTAGGCTTTTGCAGCTGATAAGCACCGGCAAGTTCCGTGCCCAGAAGATAAACCCGGTTCCTGGCATGCCTGTCAACATAGACGGTGCATACGGCGTGGTGAAGACAGTGACAGGAGGCCGGACGATAGTGGACTTCAATCACCCATTGTCCGGCAGAACCCTCGAGTATGAGGCAAAGGTGAGTCGTATCATCTCAGAGACACAGGAAAAGCTTGCGGTCATGGTGGATTTGCTGCTTGGGCCAAGCTGCTCAGGCCGGGTTGAGGAAGGGAAAGCTGTCATAGAGCTTCCCCAGGAAGTGCCGCAGGATTTCAAGGACAGGCTTTCGAAGGAAATAGCATTAGTTATCCCTGAACTGAAGGAAATTGCTGTCAAAAGTGCTACTACTGTGAAAGAGTCCAAAAACGCAAACCTTTAAATACTAAAATCCAGACAAACAGGCAAAGGATGGACAACGAAGATTCTGACGAGGAATTTGTAATATACAGGCCAGGTGAAGGGCAGAAGCGCTCTGACAGGATGGAAGACTACTCCCCTGAACAGGCTCGCAGGCCCATGGATGATACTGTGTATTCATTGCAGGAAAGCGCGGTTCCAAGGTCAAGTCTTCAGTCTGAAAACAATACTGAGTCCCAGGTCCATGTACCACAGGCCCCAACGCATGGCCTTACCATGCATAATCCGAAGCAGCTGGATTCCTCAATTATTGATGCGCAGGGCAGGCCCAAATCAGGCACTGATATTGACAGGGAGCTTGAAAGCCTTCTTTCAAAGCACCGGGCCTCGATAAAGGTTATTGGCACCGGCGGGGCAGGCAACAACACAGCCAACCGCATTACTGAAGTTGGCATTGCAGGGGCAGAGATTATAGCTGTGAACACTGATGCCCAGGACCTTATTTATACCACCGCAGACAAGAAAATCCTGCTTGGCAAGGAGCTTACCCATGGCCTTGGCGCAGGGGCTAATCCAAAGGTAGGCGAAGAGGCAGCCAAGGAATCGGAGCACGAGATAAGGAACGCCCTGCAGGGGGCTGACATGGTATTCATCACGTGCGGCCTTGGGGGAGGGACAGGCACTGGCTCTGCTCCAATAATTGCTGACATTGCCAAGAAGCTGAACGCTCTCGTGGTTGGCGTGGTTACTCTCCCTTTTTCAATGGAAGGATTCAGAAGATATGAGAATGCAATTG
>JAGVYJ010000074.1:0-356 GCA_018303315.1 Candidatus Woesearchaeota archaeon
TTCGGCCTATGAAAATGCACCGATTGTGCCGATTTCAGCCCAGGCAAGAGTAAACATAGACGTGCTGATAAAAACAATAGCAGACACCATTCCTGTTCCGGAGAGGAACCCTGACGCTATCCCAATATTCCTGGTTGCGCGCAGCTTTGACATCAACAGGCCCGGAACTGAGCCGCTCAAGCTTCAGGGTGGGGTGCTTGGCGGAGCACTCAAGCAGGGCATGCTTAAAGTAGGGGATGAGATTGAGATTTCCCCCGGAATCAGGCACGACAGGCAGGGCAAGACCGTCTGGGAGAAAATCAATGCCAGGATAGTCGGTCTAAAGACCGGCGGGGAATCCGTGGCAGAAATCAGTC
>JAGVYJ010000074.1:436-5117 GCA_018303315.1 Candidatus Woesearchaeota archaeon
ATGCTTTTTCAGGCGCGATAGTGAGCTACAAAGACAAGACCCCTCCTGTGTGGTATGAGCTGGCTCTCGAGACAAAACTGCTTGACAGGGTAGTCGGGAGCAAGGACAAGCTGGTGGTGGAGCCGCTGAAAAAAGGCGAACCATTGATGCTTAACGTGAACTCAGCTGCAACCGTTGGGCTTGTTCAGGAGCTGAGCAAGAACAAGATAACTGTGAAACTGAAACTGCCTGTGTGCGCAGATGTAGGGGCAAGAGTCACTATTTCCAGGAATTTAGGCCAAAGATGGCGCCTGATAGGCTATGGCGTGATTCAGGAATAATTCTTCATTGCCCCCGGTATACCAAGCAGAAGGTCTGAAGCCAGCAATGTTCCCTGTTTTTTTGCAATATCCTCTCCAATTTGCTTGTTCAGCCTTGAAGCCAGGCATGCTGTCCTGAATAAGTCACGGCTCTGCGCCAGAATCCCTGCGCATAGCCCGGCCAGCACATCCCCTGTGCCGGCCACGCTCATCAGCGGGGTTCCTCCCTTGCTTATCCGAAGCTCTTTCGAATCAGCTATGATGTCTTCCAGGCCTTTCAGGAGGAGAACGTTATTTCCTATCCATCTGGAATCGCTTTTGATTTCCCTGAGAACCTGCTGCCGGGCACTGCCCATCTTAATCCTGCTGTTCCTGCACAACTGCATGAATTCCCCCAAATGGGGGGTTAATATAGAGTTATGAACCTCGCTTAATGAGACTGCCTTAAGCGCATCTGCGTCTATGACCAATAAACCCTTGCAGGCGTGCACAAAATTCCTCACAAACTGTTTGGTGTCTTCAGAAAGGCCGAGGCCATTCCCTAACAGCACCACATCGTGCTTTTTTGCCATCTCCAAACAATTGGGCAGATGGGCATTTCCGATAACTTTGCCTTTCAGCTTTTCAGTGACCAGGTCCGGGCTCATCGCGTTAAGCAGCCACGAGACTTTCTCAGGGGCGGCAACTGTTATCCAGTCAGCTCCTGACTTGGCAGCGGCCATGGCTGCAAGATACACCGCACCGGTATAGCCCTCGCTGCCTCCGATAACAAGAACCTTCCCCGAATCCCCTTTCACAGAATTTTTTTTCCTTGCCAGATCTGGCAAATCCTTCCTGGTTATCCGGCTGTTCATGTCTCATCTGCTTCATTTTCAAAGAATAAAAATATTGCGCATTGTCTGGAATAATGATGAAACACTGGACAACCACCGGCACAATGTTTTTAAATTGCGCTGGGTTCCGGATTTGCATGCCTCGGATACAGAGCCCAAGCTCTATCAATACATTCAAGCAATGCCCCAGAAAATATTATTACCAGTATATCGAGAAGCTTCCCACTGCCACAAATATTCATCTCGTGCGCGGCAGCATAGTGCACGAGGCTCTTGACAGATTCTTCGATGTCAACGCCCTTGAGCTAAGCGCCGACCCGCCTGAATACCTGAAAAACCATATGCAGATGGTATTCGAAGGGCTTTGGAGGGAAGCAGACTTTGACGGGCTTGAGCTGACTGAGCAGCAGCTGTTTTTCTTCAAAGAGGAAAGCAGGTCAATGCTGATGAACTGGCTCGGCCAGTTTTTACGCAGATTCAGCAATCTGCAAAGGCAGGACATTGGCCCTTTGAAGGCGTTTCTCGAGCTTACTCCTGAGCGCGAGCAGGAATATGTTTCAGAGAAATGGAAAGTCAAGGGCTTTATTGATGCCATTGAAAATAATGGCACCGGCGTCAGGCTGATGGACTACAAGACAAGCAAGCGAGCCAGCATATCCGATGAATACATGCTGCAGCTTTCCATCTACACTCTTCTATACCAGGAAAAACATCGTGAGCTTCCCAATGAGGTTGGAATATATTTCCTCAAGGAAGACGAGCAGACTATTCCGGTGACTGAGTCCATGCTTGACCTGGCAAAGTTGGAGATAAGGAAGCTTCACGAACGGACAAAGAGCGAATCAATAGGCGATTACCCAAGAAACATAGGCCCATTATGCAAATGGGCAACAGGGCAGTGCGACTTCTACGACACCTGCTTCGGAAGGGACAAGGACGTGCATCCCTGACGTGAGATGTGTGTAGCCTGCCAAAGAACTTAAAAATTTCCGGATTCCTTCAGTCTTCTCCGATAAGAATTTCGACAATCTTTGCATAGGCAGGCCTTGTTATGAAAACGCCGATTGATACCCCGAGCATGGTGGTTATTGCGAAGCCCCTCAGAAGCCCGGCTCCTGCAAACAACAAGGGGGTCATGGATACAATCACGCTAAAGTATGAGCCGAAGATGATGAAGAAAGCCCTTTTTATCCTGTCGCGCCAGGCCACATCTTCCCTGCCGCCGCGGTTCAGGGCCTCGTCGGTTATGACTATCTGGTCATCCACTCCTGTCCCAACTGCGGCAATTATTCCTGCAATTGCAGCAAGGTCGATGTTCTGCCTTATAATCACTGCCACGCCAAGCACAAGGTAGATTTCAAGCAGCGCAGTGAACAGTATAGGAATCGCAATCCTCAGCTTCCTGTAAACGCCGTAGAGAATAAGGGCCACAACCAGCACAGCTATGCCTCCTGCAGAGATTGCATTGTTAAGGAACTGCTCGCCAAGCAGCGGGGATATGGTGTCAGCCCTGATTATGTCAAGCTTTACAGGCAACGAGCCTGTAATAAGCAACGTCTGGAGCTGCTTCATGTTATCCAGGGCATCCTGTATGGCAAGATTCCTGGTTGAGCCAGTGCCGCTTCCGGTTATCTGTATATTTGTCGAGGCCTTGCCCCTGAGGTCAGCATCTATGCTCAGGCTGTCAACCTCCACGTCATCAAGATAGAATACAATAGGCTCGCTGAGATACCTGCCCCCGCCATCCGAGAGGATTGCAAGGTTTCTTGTGGCATCTGCCTGCTTCTGCGCAGCGTCAGGGGAAAGCACTATCCCGAACTCGAAAGCGCAAATCCATCCATCACCGCCTTCCTGGCAGCCCTGGCGCGGGCTTATTCCTGCGAAACATTCCCCCTGCCCCCGCAATCTCAACAAGGATGAACTGCCCGCCTGACAAATCAGAGGCAGGCTTTACCGTTACATCAGACAGCCCAAAAACATTAAGGCGCTGCTGCAGGCTCTGGACAATGAAGTCAAGGTCTTCCTTTGCAAGCTGCTCCTCAGGCTTAAGCAGAACCCTTGTGCCTCCCTGGATATCGAGGCCTTTGAGGATATTGGAGCTGGCAGCTCCGGTCACCTGCAGGCCCAAATGGGCTAGCTCTGAAACGTTGGTCTCATTGCCCGCCAAAACCTTCAATTGATAAAACCCCTGGCTCGTCTGAATAGAAACAGTATCTCCTATCTGCAAATCACTGACTGAGGCCAAGTAATCCTGCAGCGAGGAAATATGCTGGCCATTTATTGATTCTATCCGTTCCCTGTCAACCGGCTTTGTCCCTGAAACAGGGCTGTGCATGCCTGCCAAATCAGCAGGAGATCCCCGCTCGACACCCCTGATTGCTATTCCCTGCTCCCCGAACCTTGGGCTTATAGCCACGGTTCCTATCACAACTGCAAGTATAAGCACCCAGATTCTCCAGTTCTTCAGGAGCTTCTTAAGCTGATTTCGCATTTTCCCTCTTTTCCAGGTACATCCTCAGTATTGATGCATTTGTTATCCATGTGTTTATCAGGTCGAAAAACAGGCCCAGCATGAGCACAAACATTATCTGTTTTATGGTGTCTGACTGGACGAAGAAAAATGCAACAGTAACCGCGCTGAAGCTGGTAAGCGTCATAAGCACACCAGTGTGCATGGCGCTCCTTATTCTTTCAGTAACAGCCATGCCTCCCTGCTTGAGGCAGCGTGTAGTCAGCAGGATGTCTGTATCAACAGAATAACCGATAAGCAGCAGGAATGCAGCGACCCCTGCGGTTGACAGCTTGATGCCCAGGGCTGACATGAGGGCGAATGGCATGATGATGTCTGCGAAGGCAGACAGCACCACAAAAAGCCCGGGTAAAAGATTCCTGAAGTAAAACATGACTACAAGGCTCATTAACACGAAAGCTATTGCTACCGTAAGTATAGCCTCGCGGAAGAAGCTTTCACCGAGTGCAGAGCCTGTCTGGGCAACACTTATGTCCTCTTCGTGAATATCTGCATGAAGCCTTTTCACTGCCGCAATCAGCTGCTCCCCGGTAATGTCAGAACTGTCGATAACGAATCCTGTGCTAATTCCGGTGGTTGACAGGGATCTTACCAGGACATCGGTGCCGGGAAACTCCTTCTCCAAAGACTGCTGAATATCTGCAACATTGAATTCCTGCTGTGCTGTGACAGTAACAGTAACACCCCCTTTCAGGCTGACGTCCCTTGCTATCAGGTCACCGGTGGTGGCAAACTTGTAGCCGAGAATCCCGAACGAAAGCATAAACAGAATGATTGGTATGATAAGCAGCTGCTTGTATCTCCTGTGGTAGAATTCAAAGAAGGATTCCTTTAAGCCTTTCTTCTCCCTGGCCTCATCCATAAGCTGGCTGAAAAAGAAGGCACTTATAAAGCTTTTGCTGGCTAATTCTTAAGGCATGCCTGGATGAAGCCATAGAAAAGCGGGGATGGCCGCTCGAGCCTTGACCTGTATTCGGGATGGGCCTGTGTGGCCACAAAATACTTGTGCTTGGGCAGCT
>JAGVYJ010000012.1 GCA_018303315.1 Candidatus Woesearchaeota archaeon
ATGATAAGGCATCCACTGACCGATATCGGCCTTCAGAGATTCCTGGATGACTGGAAAAAGGCAAGCAAATGAAGCAGGTGATATTGCTCAGGAACGCCTGCCCGCTGTGCAAGGGCGACGTCAGAGGGAATAAGGAGCTGAAATTCCACTGTGCTAACTGCAACATCCTTTTTGAGAGGAGGCATCTGACTGGCAAGCTGCCGATAAGAAAAGAAGGCAAGCCTGCAAGGGGACAAGTGAAGAAGTTAATGCCGATTGTGGCGAGCCTGCTTGGGAATAAGCTCCATGCCACAAATTGCCCGTTTGCAAAGAACATCAAAGCCAGGAACAGACTGGGATTCAGTACAGTTGCTGAGGCGAGGAAGAATAAAAATTTCAGATTATGCAGATGCCTGAAGTAGTCACAATGGCTGCTTTTCCAGGCTGTATTTTGTCTTCTTCATTATCGTGCTCATTTCTCCAGTTGTGAGGAGCTTCTCCTTCGCCCCGGGATGTGTTATCACAGAAGTGGCATTTGTCATCGCCATCATCAGCGCCTGCTCAATAGGCTTCCTCTGCGCCAGCCCTGCAACAAACGTTGAGGCAAAGGCATCGCCAGCGCCTGTGCTTTCAACAACCTTCACTTTGAATGCAGGGGCAAAATAGAGGGAGTTGCCGTCTGATGCATGCGCCCCTTTCTCGCCTTCTGTTATAACAACGATTCCCGGCCCAGATTTGTGCAGTGCCCTGAGCATCTCAGGAATGCCCTTCTTTCCGGTGAGCAGGGCTGCTTCCTCATCATTGAGCACAAGCACAGCAGTCTTTTTGAGCACTTTGCTCAGGAACCGGAGCCCTTTCTCAGCAAGATAAGTGCTTGGATTAAAGGCTACAAGCGCATTGTTTTTTGACGCATACGCACAGAACTCCTCAAGGCAGCGGAATGATGCCCCGGTCATGGTGCCAAGATAGAACCATCTGGTGTTTAGCTTTGATGCGTTGATATCGGAAAATTTCAGCTTGTTGCTCTGCCCTTTGTAGGTGAGTATTGTCCGGTCATGGGCTATACTGTTGAGTATGATGGAATAATCAGTGTAGCCTTCGCCCTGCACGCCAAGGAAGTCTATGCCTTCCTTTTTCAGGAAATCGAGGACATGCTTGCTGTTGTCGTCATTCCCCAGCCTGCACACACAGCCTGTTTTCAGGCCTAGCCTGGCGAATGCCGTGGCTGTGTTGGTCGAGCCCCCGCCTATGGAGAAGTGAAGCTCATCAATCAGGATTTTGCTGCCTATCGGATAGGCCATGAGGTCTCTTTTGTCAAGGCCGCTGACCTTGATGAGGTCCTGGTTTTTGGTATAAACAAAGACGTCCAGGGTTGCGCTGCCAAGGGTTATGACATCATATTTTGGCATGCATCTGCTTAATACCGCCCACTTCTTAAAGTTTATCAGAACAATTCATCTTTCTGGACCGGGAACTTCCTGAAGCCTTTTATGAGGTGTACCCTTTTCCTGACGGAATTATATATTTCTTCCAGCTCTCCTGGTGTGAAGTCGATTATCCCAGAGGAATTCCTGCCGCGGTAGCAGACCGATATCGACTCCTTGTCAGGATGGAGTAGGTCTTCGTTTATCAGGATTTCCTTTACTATACCTGAGCTTTCAAGCCTCACAATGCCGTCCTGGTTTTGCTTTCTTATCTTGAGCTGCATCTTGTTATCATTCAGGAATGGTTGCCGTATATATAAATTTATACGCAAAAAGAAACAGGAATCAGGAGCTGCCAACCAGGGAATTGAGTGCACTGTTGAGGGTGTCCAGCCGTCTGCTTGAGCAGTAAGGGCAGGCCCTGGCGATTCTTGAATTGCTTCTCAGCGTAAACCTGTACTTGCAGTCCTGGCACTTGAACATTACAAGATTGCTTGCCTGAAGGCTCTGCTGGACCGGTTTGACAGGTTTTGCTTCTGGCCTGGAGGGAGGTGCGGTGATGCATTGCTTGCATACCACTGTTCCTTTTCTGTAAAGCACTCTCTCAAAACTGTGCTTTCTCTTGCAGACTGAGCATTGGTATAGGATGGCAGCTTCTCTCATTGCAATCACCTTTTCTTGTTCCCGAAGTAGAAATACTTCTCCAGGGGCACATCCTCCGGCTTGTAGTCGCCGTATCTCAGCCTATATTCACTTTTAGATGCTGCAACAGCCTGCTTGTTTTCCGTCGTGGCAGTGGTGGCTACAGGTTTTGCGGAAGACATATTCCGCTTGAGCTCAATGAGCTCATCATTCAGGCGCTTTATCTGCTCCTGCATGCCTGCCAGCTGAGCAGCTGTTTTCTTTGCGCTTGCTTCCACCATAAGGCTGAATCTCTTCTCAAAAAGGTACATGTCCAGCTGGCTCCCGTTTTCCTGAGCAGGTTTCAGTTCCATCATTTCTACTCCACAAAATTTTCCTTTATGAACTCAACCATCGGTTCATTGTCTGCCAGGCCGTAGGCACGCAGCGCCTTTGACACAAGCTCCTCTTTCAGGCAGATGTCTCCCACCAAGTTCAGCTTATCTACTTCTCCTGCAAGCTCGAACGCCTTTGTGGCGTAGTCGTACTCTTTCTCCTCAATGCACTTGTTGCCCAGCTCGATGAGTTTGCTCTTGTCCTTTATCTTGGAAAATATCTCGAATGCATAATCAAACCTGAACTTTATCAGGCACTGGTCGCCGACTTCTACAAGCTTACCGTAGTCATCTATAGACAGGAATGCCTTGAGCGCAGGCCCCAGCCTTCCTTCATTGAGGCATTTCTCGCCGACTTCAACCAGCTTTTGCTTGTTGTTTGCCAGCTTGTACACGTCAATGCAGTTGTCGAACTGCATCAGTCTTTCATAGTCCTCAGCCACGTTGTTGAGCTTCATCCTGCCGGCTGCAAGCACAAAGCATTTCACAGCATCACTGAGGTTGCCCCGCTTCCTGTATTCGTCGCCCAGCTCTGTCAGCAGCGTTATCTTCAGCTCAGGGCTGAACATTGATAGGTTCAGGTTGTCCACACCCTTTTTCAGAAGGTGCGGGATAAGCCTGTGGAATTTTCCTGTATCTGGCTTCTGGCTCAGAAACTTCTCATTGTCCTGCACTATGTTTGATACGATTTTTTTTGTAACTTGGTCTGGGGCAGCCATATTCCTCACCTTGTTCATATACAAATGGGATTTTCGGCTGATGTTATGTTTATACCTGTATATAAATATTACTCTCAGAATACAGTTTTGTATACTAAAAAGTGAAATTTGTGAATGATTTCAGCCATTTAGCTTTGAAGAACAGCTCAAAAACAGCCTGAAAAATCAGGAAATGTCCAAAAGCTTTATCCTGAAATTCAGGGCCTTGCCTGCCAAAGGGTGGTTAAGGTCGACAGTAACATCTTCTTTTGTCACCTGCGAAATCCTGGCCGGTATCTGGGCCCCGTCAGGAGTGCCCACAACCACCATCATGCCCGGCTCAGGCTCCCTGTCAGGTGGAAACTGTGCCCTGGGCACTGATTGCTGCAGCGCCGGGTTGACCTCGCCATATGCCTCAGAAGGCTCCAGCCTGATTTCCTTTTCCTGGCCTTTCTCCATACCATCCAAGGCTGCTTCAAACCCCTTTATAACCTGGCCTTTGCCAAGCTCAAACTCCAGCGGTTTTCCATGATTCTCAGAGCTGTCGAAGAGCTGCCCGTCATCGAATGTTCCGGTGTATTCTACGTTCACCTTATTGCCTTTTTTTGCTGCCATAATGTAATCAAAAAACAAGCACAGAACTCATTTTTCAGGATAGGGCAAAAGGCCAATCATATTTAAGTGTTTTTATAAGGCTGTGAAGGATTGCCGCTTCCAGCAGGCAAAACTTTATAAACCCCTGCCATAATCTGGAACTAAAAAACATAATAGAGGCTAGCAATAGTTTTCTTGCGTGTTTAACAAATTGGAGGAAAGATTAGATATGGGAGAATTTAATAGAGGCGGAGGATTCCGCAGAGACTTCGGCGAAAGGGAAATGAGCAAGGCAACCTGCTCAGAATGTGGCAAGGAATGCGAGGTTCCCTTCAAGCCAACAGAAGGCAGACCTGTTTACTGCAAGGACTGCTATGCCAAAAAGAAGAGATTTTAATCGCTTCGCTATCAACAGAAGACCTAAGTTCCATCAATAAAGTTAAATATGTGTAAAACACTTATTGCTTTTGCATGGAACAAAAGAATCTGCTTGTAGAGTTTTGGCGCCAGCATTTCGGCTTCAGCGAACCAGTGCTGAATGCTTTCAGGGAAATCGAAAGGGTTCATTTTGTGCCTGAGGAGCTCAGGCATCTTTCTTATGAAGATGTCCCTCTCATGCTTCTTAGAGGGAAGACTATATCCCAGCCCACCACTGTGATGATAATGACCTCTGCCCTTGAGCTTAGTCCCGGGGACAAGGTGTTCGAGGTAGGCACAGGCTCAGGTTATCAGGCAGCCATCATAGCAAAGATTGTCGGCCCTGAAGGGAAGGTTATAAGCACTGAGGTCATACCTGAGCTGGTAAGCTTTGCAAGGGATAACCTCCGGAAAGCTGGCATAGCAAATGTGGAGGTTCACGAGGCAGACGGCTCAAAAGGCATGGAAAGCCAGGCCCCTTTTGACAGGATTATAATCACAGCAGCCTGCCGGGAGTTCCCAAAAGAGCTTCTAGGCCAGCTGAAGGCTGACGGCATCATCGTGGGCCCTGTGGGCAACAGGGATGAACAGTCAATGGTCAGGGCTGTCAAGGACAAGTCTGGCAGGTTCAGCCATGAGCTGCTCGGCCCCTTCATGTTCACACCTATGTACGGAAAATACGGTTTTGAGCTCTAAAGGGAATCCAGAATCTGGTGTGCGTTGGCAGACGCTTCTTCTGTGTCAAGGTTGATTCCGAGCTTTCCGGCATGCCTTGCCCTGAGGAATTCCCTGTCATGCTCGCTTACCCTGGCTATCCGGTCTGCCAGTATAAGGCCATAGGGATATCCCGGAAAAGTGAAGTCTCTGGAGTTCATGCTTAAGGCGCCGAAAAGCCTTGTCCAGTCAACTGCCTTCTGCCTGCTGCATATCTCAAATCTGAACGCATGCTTTGACGATTCATGGAGCCTTACAGCAAAGATAGCTGCATTATGGCCGTCAGATTTAGGGACAAACAATGGCTCGTAGTACCATGGGCCCTTCGGGCCTACTGCCAGCAAAACAGAAAGCGCGTCATTGCCAAGATTCGTTACCATAGTGGAGGTTTTGGCCAGGGCAGTTACCAGCACATTGCTTTTTATAGCGGCAGCATAAAGCTTTTCCAAGGCAGATCTTTCCTGCCGGGTTTTTGGCTCAAGAGTGCCGTCAAGCACTATGACATCTCCCTCCGCAAGTTCTGCTGTCAGTTCCTCGGCAAAGCCTATCTCTGCAATCCTTCTTGCATGTGAGGCAGCTGCCTGCAGCCTGCTTGCCGTGTCTGCAAGCGTCACAGCCTCCAGATTCACTGATTCCGGCAGGGAAAAGTGCTCGCCTGAAATCCTGAACACCTGCTGGCTGCCCTCAATATCAGTGCTGACCCTGATTATTCCTTCTTCCTTTTTCAGGGCAACCCGCCGGTTCTTTGAGAAGCTGACAGCCGCAACCCTTATGAAAGCGTCGACATAAGATGCAGAGGTGACCAGCTCTCCATGGCCGCCATCAACGAACACTATCCTTGACGGGGACAGGAAATAATCATAGGCAATGAACCTTTCCCTGGCAAACTGTGGTGAATTCTTTCCTGACGCTACGAATTCCATTAAAGCCAGGGAGCAGGCACTACATTAAATAATTTATTCCAGAATCAGCAACTTTGATTTATCGTCTGCAAGCCCTGCCTTTCTGATAACAACATGGCCACAGTTCTCGTCTTCCCTTACGACTTCAAAATCCTGGATATGTATCCTTTTGCTGAATGTCGGGGCGTTAACAACAAACGTATCGAAATGCCCTCCTTCGCCGCCGACGTGGAAGCCGTGCTTCCTAGCATCTGCCTCAAGTTCCCTTAAATTAGCCATGCTCAGTGTCTTTCCGAGCCACTTTAAGGCCCCTTCTGCGGCAACCTGGGTAATCATGATTTCAAATCCATCCTCCACCATCCTGCTGAGAACATCAAAATGGTCCTGGCCCGAATGTGCGGCAAATGCCTCTATGCCGTAGGGCATAAGGGCTTCCCGGATGCTCCGTATCTGCGTTGCCTGGAGCCCTGTACCTCCAAGTATGACAGCATCCACCCTGTCATTCGCAATCACGAATCTCCTTACAATGTCAGCTTCCAGCTTGGGATGGGCAAAGTTGCAGGAAAGCAGGTAATGCCTCAATCCCAAAGCCTTGGCCTGAAGATTAGTATGCTCAACTGTTGCAAAATGGAACAGGAAGCAGTCTTTTCTTGCTGGCTTTACTGAAAGAAGGTACTTTATGTTCCATCCGCTGTCAAGGGCGTGCTTCACAGCATAGTTGCTGTCCTTCCCGCCGGAGTACAATATTGCTACATCCATAGCTCGCCGGAAATCTCCTGCCCTTATAAATTTAATGGTTCGGAAAAAGGCAACCCTTAAGTACAGTTTTATAATCCCATTCTGCATGAGTACCATAGAAACAGTCGTCAATGGCATCAGAGTCAGCGATGAGGCATCCGGTGCGCTCAAGAGGGAATTCGGAACCAGCCTGAGGGCAGATGAGCTTGTAGGAATTGTGTTGCAGGAAATGAATGTTGCAGTTTTCTCTGATTCCCGGGAGAGCCGGGACCTGGAAACGGGCGCTCCATACCCAAACGTTGAAAGGATAATGTATGTTCACTCAAGCATCCCGAAAGACGGAACAAATGCATCTGATGGCTGGATTACTGTCCATGCGGTTATGGGAAAGAAACCTGTAACAATCAAAAGGGACGGGGATAAGGTCATGCTGTATAAGGAAAAGGTAGTAACCTACAGAAGAACCCCACATTACAAGCTGAAAAAGGCCAAGAGAGAGCATTTGCGTATTTTCAGAAGCACCGAGATGAGAAAAGGTATATTTCTCCCGGGAGATTTTGATGACCTGAAAGCCAGCCAATTTGGAGGGCTGCTCTTTCATCACATAGCTGTGGAAGGCCCACACATAAATGATATCACTGAGTTGACAGCATACACCCCCAATGGTGCCAATAATTTAAGAACTTATCGGGGCAGGCGTCTTACTTTCCTTGAAATAGCAATGGGGGAAAGCAGGGGATTATACTGCCTTGAAGAAATCCCGTTCTTCACCAGAGTCCAAGTGAAGCTAAGGGATATGTAAATTGCATGAAAGGTTTATATACCGAATTTTGCCATTTGGTGGTTTATGAAAAAGGCAGCAATGTATCTGGCATCGGTTTTGCTGATGCTGTTTCTCCTTATTTTAGTTGCCCTTGCGATTTCCCTGAACAGTGAGCTGGTTAATTATTTTCAGGCGGGGAATCAGGTTTATCTGGATGAGGGAAATAAGGCAATAACTGATTCAACGCTGGCTTATCTGAAAGGCCCTTCCCGGGATGCGGTCATTGAAGGGCTTGATGAAAAAGAACTACATCATATGCAGGATGTTTATTCATTGTTCAGGATTGCAAGGATTGGTTCAGCAATCCTGCTCCTCGCTCTTGCCAGCATGCTTTGGCTGGCTTGCCGAAATGGATACGGAACTTCAGTTAATATTATCAAAGAAACGATTTCGAAGGCAGGCTGGGCGGGTTTGGGTTTGACGGGTGTTATTGCGGTTCTTTCACTGAATTTCGGCAGCAGCTTCCAGGCGTTTCATCTGGTGTTCTTCATGCCCGGAAGCTATATGTTCCCGGCTGATTCAACCTTGATTCAGTTGTTTCCCGAGCCTTTTTTCAGGGATATGTTTATCAGCATGCTTGCATTAAATGCCATTCTGTTTGGAATCATGGCCATGGCTGGAAGAAAATGATGCCGGAAAACTGCAACCGCTGCGGCCTGTGCTGCATGCAGACTGTTAAAGTCAGCGCGGCAGACATAGCGCGTATTGAGAAGCTGGGCCACAGGAGGGAGGATTTCCTCGATGTTGAGCCTGTCGGCACAAGGCACCTGAAGATTGAGGATGATTATTGCGTTTTTTACAGGCATGGCAAAAGAGCTGATGGAAAAGCTCTCGGGATATGCACCCTTTATGGGAACAGGCCGGACAACTGCAGAAAGTATCCTGGAAAAGAGGAATGCACCATGTACAAAGACCCTGTCTTTACCCATTTCATCAGCAGGAAGATGCCTTCTGATGTCGAGATTCCAAGGCCCTTGGCAGAACTGGATGGAAAGGAACTTATCCAGATACAGAAGCTCTGGTCACTTTAGGAATTCACCTAGCCCTTTCTGCGGGCCCCGCTTTAATGGAGTTTTTTCCGGAATGCCGGCTGAACCGTCAAAGACAGGCCTGCCGTATTCCCCGTCATAGCCGGGGATTATCTGCACGTCATTGTTCCTTACCTTCATGATGGCCTTCACAACCTTTTCCGGTACAAGGCTCTTCATTGCATCAGGCTTTGCCTGCAGCATGACATTGAATTCATTGCCGAACTCCTTAATCAGCTGGTTGTACTGGGCCCAGACTTTCTTGGATGCAACAGGGCTTCCTGTGACGATGTTTATCACCTCTGAGAGTGGCAGAAGCGTGCGGAAAGGCACGGCGTTTTCAGGCCTGAATCCCACAGGCCTGTCCGCGAGCTCCTCTATCCTGTACAGCACTCCTATTGTCAGCGGCTGCCTGCACACCGGGCAGATGTTGTTGTGCTCCCTGCTTTCCCTGGGAGTAAAAGCCACGTTGCATTTCCTGTGGCCGTCGATATGGTACTTGCCGTAATTAGGGTCGACTTCTATTGTTTCCCTGAGCCCTTTCCTTGTCCTTATCGCCTCCATGATTTTATTATAGCTCAGCTCAGGAACATCAAAAACCGTGCACTCCCTGCCGAGGCGCCATGGCCAGAAGCTGTGCAAATCAGAGTTGCTCACCAGAGTGTATTTGTCCAATGCGCTTATCCGCCAGTTCATGGGAGGGTCGGAACTCAATCCTGTTTCAATTGCATGTATGTGCTTTGCCTTTTCCTGGAAGCATGCCTCCACAGAATCAAATCCTGACTTGGAGCCGAAAATGCTGAACCACGGTGTCCATGCATGGGCTGGGATGATTTCTATATCCCTTGAGATACCCATCATCATTTCCACAAGTTCAATGCTGGAGAAGCCGAAAATCGGCCGGCCGTCGTAGTCAAGCCTCCCTTTTTTTGAAAGCGCCTCTCTTATCTGTTTTGCTGTGTCGCCATTTGGAGAATAAATAAGGTGGTGAACTTTTCTTCCTTTGCCTCCCTGGGTGTAAATCAGGCTGATTTCTGTCTGCCAGATAAACGGGAACCTGTTTTTCGTCCATAGGATGCCATTGTCATCCTCAGTGAGCTTCTCCTTAATCTCCTTAGCCCATAAAGGATGCTGGAAGTCTCCGGTACCCAGGAGGTTAACACCCTTAATCCTCGCAAATTTCTCAAGATTATCTATGCTCAGGGCATTACTCGTGGCCCTGGAATACCTTCCATGAATCTGGAGGTCTGCAATCACATCCATGGAATCAGGGCATCTTTGCTGGCTATAAAAATATTTGGGGAAAAGGTTTAAAAGGCAAACAGGATTCCCGGACATTAAACATAATTAAGTGATGCTGATTGTTTGACGGAATTGCAGGGCTGGTCAGGAGTGCTGTCCAGGGAAAACCGCGTATTGTGAAGATTACGGGAGTTGGCAGGCTGGATGATGTTAAGGCCTTGCCTCTGATACGCGCAGAAGTAATAAAACTCCAGACTTTGCATTCCCTTGCGGGAATTGCGAGCAGCGCTGCCACGGACAACTACGGCCTTAGAACTTCTGCTTATGTCAGCGTGGTGCCTGCTGAATTAGGGGTGGATTTTACAGGTGTGCTTGTCATCGAAGGTAAGGTTGATGGAAGACAGGCTGCGCCCAGGCATTATTTCGTGACAGGTGATGCTGCCGGAGATGTATATCTCTCTGAAGAAGAAGCTGCCAGGCTTGAAGGGCTGGTAGGGCACCTTGCCAGCATCAGGACACATGGAGAGCTTCCAGGTAATCCCCACTCATTCTTTCAAAGCCATTATTAATAAACTTTAAAAGCGCGGGGTGCTAAACAACGAAATAAATGGCAGATTACAGGAATCAGAGGGTTGCAGTGCTTATTGACGTGCAGAACATGTATTACACTGCAAAAAGCGCATTCGACAGCCATGTCAGCTTCGGGGCAATCCTTAAGACTGCAGTCGAGGACAGGCAGCTTGTCAGGGCTTTTGCATATGTAATCAAGGCAGACATAAAAGAGGAGCAGAAGTTCTTTGACGCCCTGAAAAACCTCGGCTTCGAGGTCAGGGCAAAGGATTTGCAGGTGTTCCACGGCGGAGCCAAGAAAGGCGACTGGGATGTAGGCATAGCCATGGATTCTGTGCGCCTTGCCCCCAAGATAGATGTGCTTGTGCTTGTCTCCGGGGACGGGGACTTCCGGGACCTTCTGGCATATATGCGGGCGCAGGGAGTGAGGACAGAGGTCATTGCCTTCGGCCAGAGCACCTCACAGAAGCTGATTGAGGAGGCTGACATGTTCGTTGACCTGGACAAGGACAAGAGGAAATACCTCATCAGGAGAAGAACAAAGGCTCCATCTGCAGAACATTTATAACTGCTGAATACATATAGTTATTATGCGTCTCCAGTTGTGCCCTGAATGCAAATCAAGCCAGCTTGCAACTATTTTCGACCCGGCAGCAGGCATAAAGTACAGGTGCAGCATATGCAGCTATGAAGGCACCTCTGTGGTTGAGGAAACCATTGAGAGACAGTTCAATTCTAAAGATATTTAAGCTGTGCTGGTTTTCTTTTGGCATGGCCTTTGACAAAATACCGCCGGTGAAGAACTCAGAGTTTTACCTTGATATAGCCCTGAGGCAGGGAAAGAGGGCAGCTGTGCAAAGGCAGCGTAGGCGTGACAATCCTATTGCAAGGAAGAGGGGATACGAGCTCACGAGGATTGAAGCAATAGGGAAAATCCTGACAGGCGAATTCGGGGCCATTGTGGATTCATTCCCGAGATTTGATGAATTATCAGAATTCTACAAAGAGCTTGTCCGGCTCTCCTTTGATGTCCCTGAATATCGTCGCTCCCTGGCCAGGGTCAACATTGCAGGCAACAGCCTGAGAAGGCTGACTATGGAATATTCCCGGAGGGTCAGGTGGGCCAGGGACGAAGAGTCAATCAGCAGGCACGCGCGTGCCTACACTGGAAGGGCAAGCTCCTATGTCAAGCAAATCAAGGAGGTATTCCCTGTTCTGCAGCACGCAAGAACGAAATTCAGGGAGTTTCCGCTTATCAAGCCAGATATTTTCACGGTGTGCCTTGTGGGCTTCCCAAATGTTGGAAAGACCACCCTGCTGACAAAGCTTACCACTGCTGACCCGGAGATTAATAGTTATCCGTTCACCACAAAAAGCCTTAACCTCGGCTATTTCTCCATTGGAAGCCAGAAGATTCAGGTCATTGACGCTCCAGGGAGTTTGAACAGGCTGGACAAGATGAACAATATCGAGAAGCAGGCATATCTGGCCATCAGGCTGGCCGCTAACTTCCTTGTCTATGTCTTTGACCCTTCTGAAAGCTATCCTATGGCCCTGCAGGAAAAGTTGTTCAGCCTGATGAGTGGGTTGGGAAAGAAGATGGTTGTCTACGTAAGCAAGGCAGACATAGAGCCTGAGGCAGCTGCTTTGATTGCGAAGAAGTACAAGGGGTTTACAAGTCCTGTCGAGCTGAAAAAAAGCATTTCCGGGATGGTTTAGAGATGTCCTCTTACATCATAAAGCATGTGAAGCTGGTTCGCACCTTCCTGTACCTGGCATGGAAGCAGATGCTCGAGTACAAGTTCGCCTTCTACACAAGTTTCCTCCGCCAGTTGATAATAATGGCGATATGGATTGCCTTCTGGCGCATAATCATTGGTGGCATGACATCCGTCCAGGGTTGGACATTCGAGGCATTGTCTGTTTTTGTCGGCTACCTTTTGTTCCTGGAAGGCTTCTGGAGCATTTTTTTCCCTGTCATGCGGATTGGCGACACGATAAGGAAGGGCCAGATTGATGTCTTCCTGACCAAGCCGATGAATCCTGTTTTCGGCCTTGTCCTCAGGAGGATGTATATTTCAGACACTATGGGGATGCTTCTCGGGCTGGGCATAATCTCTTACGTGAGCATCAACTCTGGAGTTGAGACTGTTGCGCTCAGGCTTGGGCTTGCGGTAATCATGGCGATGGGGGCAACCGCGATATCTGTCATGGTTTACGCCTTTGTGGGCCTGCTGACCTTCTGGCTGGGGGAAGTTGCCTTCCTGAGGGACGCGTTGGTAAGCTTTGACGTCGCCGATTACTACCCAACCACTGTTTTCCCAAGCCTGATACAGTACTTCCTTACATTTGTGATACCCACAATATTTTTTGCAACCTATCCTGCCCTGCTGACCATGCAGTACACTTTCCCCACCATAGCCCGAATATTCGCCCTGGAGGCGCTGATTTTTGTCATCTGGTTCGCGATACTTCGCACAACGTATCATTTTGGGGTGAGAAGGTATGAAAGTTTTGGAGGCTAAATACCGAACATTATTCGGGCTTGGGCTGAAAAGGGTGAGTGAATACAAGGTGAACTTCTTTGGCAGGTTTGCCAGGATACCTGTTGAGCTGGCAATATTCTATTTCCTGTGGAAGGTCATCTTCGCTGCCAGGGGGGCAACAGAGCTGGGCGGGATGGCTTTCCCCACATTCATCGTTTACGTGATGATGACGAGGTTCGTTTTCATAAGCATGCCTAACATGAGCATAACATGGGCTGTTGAGGACATAATCGCCTCCGGGCAGCTCAGCTATCTCCTTACAAAGCCTGTCAGTTTCATCAGGTACATGTTCTTCAGGTATACCCCGGAATTCTTCCTTTATGGTTTCACCGCCACAGCGCTGTTCATAGGCGTGTCAGCAGCCATGCAGTGGCATGTCCTTGCAAACCCGATTTTCTGGGCGTTGTTCA
>JAGVYJ010000069.1:0-3212 GCA_018303315.1 Candidatus Woesearchaeota archaeon
TATGAACACTCGTTTTTCGCCTACAAGCTTCACTACAGGCTCCAAACATCCTCTGCCACTTATAAAAAATGAAATCTAGAATAAAAGTTTTAACTGGCTAAAACCTGAAAACTCGCCTGTTGGTTTGCCTGTCGGTCTCATTAAAAGCGAAAACTAGACTGTCGGTTTGACTGTTGGTCTCACTATTTGTTTCATCTTTCAGAGGGCTCGCTTCAGGTTTATAGTGACCCGTTTACTTGCTTTTTTTTGAAATTTATTATATCCCGTCCAGTCTTCATTTCAGAGACTAGGCTTGAGACTGGGCTTCAAATAAGGGATGCAATTACAGACTTCAAAAAGAAGAATTTTTTGGACTGTTAGACTTCAAGAAAAAGCTATTTTTGACGGTTTGACCCCACCCCTCCCGAACATCCACCATTTAACGGATAGGATTGACATCCACAGGGTGACCAATACGCGGTGATACGGCTATTATACAAAAATGGACAATACACAAACCTTTATAAATAAGCTATGAATTCGAGGCTGTACCCGTAGTTACTAACCAGGAAACTGGCTAGGAGGGCTCTAATGGACAAGGAAAAAGTCGTTGAAGCAATACAGTCCTTAAGGAAGGAAGGCACGAAGAGGAATTTTTCTCAGAGCATTGATTTAATAGTCAATTTCCGCGACCTTGACCTGAAGAAGCCTGAGCACCAGCTTGATTTCTTTGCCACTCTGCCTCATTCAACAGGCAAAAAAGCGAAGATTGGCGTCTTTGCAGGCCCTGAACTGGAGCCAGAGGCAAAGAAGGTTGCAGATACCGTAGTTACAGCAGAAGAATTCAGCAGGTACCAGAAAGACAAGAAACTCACAAAGAGGCTTGCTGTTGAGCACAAGTTTTTCATAGCGCAGGCAACAGTGATGCCGGATGTGGCAAAGACGTTTGGCAGGGTGCTTGGCCCAAGGGGCAAGATGCCAAATCCAAAGGCAGGCTGTGTTGTGCCGCCTAAAGCGCAGCTGCAGCCCCTGTACAACAGGCTCCAGCTTACCACAAAAGTCCAGTTCAAGAACGCGCCAATCATCCAGCTGGCAGTGGGCAGCGAGGCGATGAAAGACGAGGATATCGCGGACAATGTTGTAAGCATATACAATCAGCTTGTCAGCCATCTGCCAAGCCAGCAGAATAACATCAAATCAGCATATCTCAAATTGACCATGAGCAGCCCGGTGAGGATTAACTAAGATGGCAGAGGCAATGTACAAACCAAAGGCAGCAGATGCCAAGAAAAGGTCTGTTGAGGCAGTTGCCAAGCTGCTCAGCGAATATCCGATAGTGGGAATTGTCAATGTAGAGGGCCTCGGCGCAGCGCAGATGCAGCAGCTGAGGGAAAGGCTGAGGGGCACTGTGCTTATACTTATGACAAAGGCACGCCTCATGAAGATTGCCATTGAGACTGTTAAAGCCAAAAGGCCAGGAATCGAGGCACTTGAGGCTGAGCTCAAGGGCAAGGGCAGATAGCGCCAAATGATATCATCATCCAGGCAGGGCCCACGGCCTTCTCGCCAGGGCCTGTCATAGCAGAGCTTGGCTCGATAGGGCTTAAGACAGGCGTGGAGCAGGGCAAGGTTGCAGTCAAGGAAGCAAAGGTTGTTGTCAAGCAGGGCCAGGCAGTGCCGGCAAAGATAGCTGACGTACTGGCCAGGCTTGGGATAACACCTATGGAGATTGGCCTCGACCTCAGGGTGATTTATGAGTCAGGCACGATTTACCGCAAGGATGTGCTTGATGTTGATCCGAAGAAATACATTGATAACCTTTCAGCTGCTGCCGGACAGGCATTCACCCTGGCAGTTGGCATAGGCTATCCAACCAGGGAAACAATAACCAGGCTGATTGGAAAGGCATTCACTGAGGCAAAGAGCATTGCCATTGAGCGGGAAATCATCAACAGCGAGACCGTCAAGGAGCTGATTGGGAAGGCAGACAAGGCTGCTTCCGGGCTTAAGGCAAAGGTATCTGCGCCGGAAATGAATGATGAAAAGCCGGAAAATAATGGTCAATAATTTTTAGGAGGAATCAAAAATGGAATATGTGTATGCAGCAATGCTCCTGCACAAGGCAGGAAAAAAAGTGGACGATGCAAGCATCGTCAAGGTGCTTCAGGCTGCTGGCGTCCAGGCAGATGCTGCCAAAGCGAAGGCTGTCGCTGCGGCCCTGGATGGCGTTGACATTGAGAAAGTAATAAAGGAATCTCAGGCAATGCCAGTGGCTGCGGCTGCTGCTCCTGCTGCTGCAGGCGGCAGGGAAGCAAAGAAGGACGATGCGGCAGAAAAGGCCAAGGCAGAAGCAGAAGCCAAGAAGAGTGAAGAGGCTGCGGCTGCCGGACTTGGAAGCCTGTTTGGTTAAGGGAATTTCCTTTAACTTTTTTGGTGTGGACGGTGACAACGACGAAAGACAGGTTGGCAACCCTTCGCGGGGAAGTGGCTGACATAAGGAAAGAGCTCAATGCCCAGAATGAGGAGAAAGAAAAGCATTTTGAGGAAGCCAGGGCCATAGACAGGCAGATTTCTGAACTTATTGCCAGAGCCAGGGAAACCAGGAATGCCAGGGATGAGCTGACAAGGCAGGTTAAAGAGGCCAAAAAGGCCAGGGATGAATACAATCTGAGGCTTAAGGCCTGCATATCAGAGGCAAAGGCCCTGCAGGGAAGGCTTCAGGGAATGGACAAGGAGATGCCTCTCAGCGCAATGGCAAGGATGCTTAAGCAGATAGAGCGGCTTGAATACGTCATAGAGACTGAAGCACTGAGCTTCGAGAAGGAACAGAAGCTGATGAAACAGATAAAAGAGAAAAAGCACCTATCTGACGAGCTCAAGGCAGTAAGAGAGGTTTTCAGGGAGATGCGGGAAGCAAACCGGAAAATCCGGGAGGCCAAGAAGGAATCACAGAAAAAGCATAACGAGATGCAGGAAAAGGCAGGGCAAAGCCAGAATAACCATGAAGCTGTGATAGCGCTGAACAGGGAGATTGATGAGCTTAAGAAAAGGAAGGCAGAGGTTTTTGCCAGATTCCAGCAGGAAAAGGGCAAATTCATTGGAATAAATGCAAGGCTTGAGGAAAAGCTCAACGAGCTGAATAACGAGGCCAGGAAGCTTGAGTCGCAGCGGAAGAGCATAAGAGACCACAGGGTAGCTGCGGAAAGGGAAAAAGTTGAAGAGCTCAAGAAGGG
>JAGVYJ010000069.1:3272-6163 GCA_018303315.1 Candidatus Woesearchaeota archaeon
AAAGCTCAGGAGCAAGAAAAAGCTGACAAGGCAAGACCTGCTCATATTCCAGCAGGACTGATTACCGTATTTCTCGGAAATATTTCAGAATATTTGCAGGCAGGCTTATTAACTTTCAATGCTGGCTACCCGGCATGGACAAGGGGCTGGGGAAACTCATTGCAGAGCTAAGGAATGATTCGAGGCAGAGCCTGACAGCACTGAGCCATAAGCTTGAGGTACCAATAAGCACGCTGTTCTCGAGAATGAAGAGGCTTGACGAGGAATCAATAATATTAAGGTATTTCAGCGTGCTGAACCTCGAGAAGCTTGGCTTCATCATCCAGCTGCAGTATCTGGTGAAGCTGAAATCAGAAGAAGGGCTGCTTTTCCTCACCGGGCATCCGGATGTCAACACTGTGTCAAAGCTGGACGACGGCTACAGCATTGAGGCATACTTCAACAGCTTCAGGAAATATTATCAGTTCAAGCAGGAGCTGAGCAGGTATATAGAGTTCAGCACAGAGATATTAATCATTGACGAGGTAAAGAGGGAGGATTTCCTGGCAAGGGAGAGTGATTTTGGAAAGTGACTTCTGGGAGGGCAGGAGTGAGTCAGATCCGTAAGGCAGGGGTGTGGAGAAGCCCTGTTCTTAAAGATAGAAACATTTATATATTATATCAGACTATAGCTCGCTATGGCAACCACAATCCAGATAAGCGGGGATTTGCAGAATGAGCTTTCCAGGCGCAAGCTTTCTGACAGGGAAACTTACGAGGAGATAATATGGGATTTGATAGAGGACACGATGGAAATAAACGAAGAAACGAAGAGGGAGCTGACTGAATCCCGGACCGAGATTAAAAAAGGCAAATTTCATACCATTGAGCAGGTAAGGAAGAAAGCAGGACTGTGATGTATGATATCATTTTTTCTGACAAAGCTCACAAACAGTTTAATAAATTGGAAAAGCCCCTGCAAGAGAGGATTATCGGCTCTTTAGAAAGGATAAGAGTAAGGCCCGAGGCTTATGTCACAAAGCTTATAGGCGATCCTGGCTATAAATTAAGAGTTGGGGACTACAGGGTGATTCTTGATATCGATAAAGGAAAGCTCATTATTCTTGTAATCAAGGTAGGGCACAGAAAGAGCATATACCGTTAGGCGCAAATCTGAAGTGAGTTTAACGTCTGCCATTTTATGAAGCTTGCTGAAAGCGAATCTGGGAAAAGATTTTCCGTAAAACGGCTGCCAGTTGCACGGATAGATGTCGATTCTGCCTAAGGCAGCTATATCTCTGAAGGACTATGGGCCTGAGTTCCTTTATAAAAAATATTAAATAGTAGGGAAATCTAACTTGAAGTTATGGGAATCAAGAAGAGGGAGGTTTTCATTGTCTGTTTTATCGCAGCTTTAATTTTATTAATCGGCTGTCAGCCAGATTCAGGTAAATACCAGAATGAACAAAATAGAGACAGTATAAATGCTCCTCAAGAATCCTTTCAATCGGGCGCTAAGCAAAGAGGGCTATTCGGAGAAGAATGTGAAGGTTCAGGCTCATTCAAATTCAAAACATTTCCTTTAGATGCCGAGGATGTTGAAGCAATCATCCCCATGGGAAGGGTGCAGGATTCGCATGTCACCCCAACAGACCACCAGTACATACATCCCAAAGGCATTAAGAGCGGGTCCATGGTGACAGATAATCCTGAGCAGTATGAAATAAGAGCCCCTGCTGACGGCTATATCATCAGCGTTGAACTTTTCAGGGAGCCTATTGAAGAAGCTTATAAAAACCAGGAATACAGTGACAATTATCTGGTAATAATTGGGCATTCGTGCACCTTTTATTCGGAAATGATCCATATAGACACTTTAAAGCCTGAGATTTTGTCACAAATCAGCTTTCAGAGTCCAGATTCACAGCATCCCTTTGGCAGGGGCAGAGTGCCTGTAAAGGAGGGGGAGGTAATAGGAACAGTAGGCGCCAGATCCTTTGACTTCTTCATAACTGATACCGAAGTTGACCTGAATTATATTGATCCCGGCCATTACTCTGGAAATTTTCAGCCTTGGAAAACACATGTTGTTGACACATTTGATTATCTGGAAGAGCCTTTAAGGAGCCAATTGCTTAAAAAGGATATAAGGAAAGTGGAGCCCTATGGCGGAAAGATTGATTTTGATGCCGAAGGAAGATTATCAGGTAATTGGTATTTGGATTGGAATCCTGAAAAAGTGGAGGAAATAATCCGGGAGTACTGGACAAAAGAGCTCAGTATTGTATATGACCATATTGACCCGAGCCAGATAAGGATTTCTTTAGGTGAGTTTGGAGGATATCCGAGAGCTCATGGTGTTGCAGGCAATGCACCTGATCCGGCAGAGATTGGTGTTGAAGATGGAATGATAAAATATGAATTGGTAAGATTCGATTATTATGATAAGGACGGAAATAAATGGGATGCGTTTAGTTATGCAGAAGGGATTCACGCGAAAAATAGTGAAGAAGCCCAGGGTGTTGTTCTCCTTGAAATGATTGAGCCAAGAAAATTAAAAGTTGAAGTCTTTCCTTATGTGAATCCATCCGAAGTAACCGGATTTACTGAAGATGCATTAATTTATGAGAGATAGTAATAGTTAAAGAACCCCGACTACCCTGCAAGGTGCTCCATCAGCATCTTGAATTTTTAAAGGAAAAATATAGCATTTAAACCTTTTGCCGTTTAGTTTTTCAAGATTTACAAGGTTTTCTACAATTAAGATTTCGTTCTTGAAAAACATTTTATGAACCTCAAAAGGTTCGTTATCTGGAGAAAATGAGTCTATTCCAACAATTTTCACTTTTTTGTTAATTAGTTTTTGCGCCGTTTCTTTAGTTATTACAAGATTATCTTTGAAGAAATTATCA
>JAGVYJ010000073.1:0-4321 GCA_018303315.1 Candidatus Woesearchaeota archaeon
ACAGGCCAGTCCCTGCTATACCTCGGCGCAGCATCAGGAACAACAGTCAGCCATGTCTCTGACATCATTGGCCCGGAAGGCCAGCTGTTTGCAGTGGAAATCTCCCCCACAGTGATGCGCGACCTAGTCTTCATGTCTGAGCAGCGCTCCAACATTGCGCCAATTCTTGCTGATGCTTCGAAACCAGAAAGCTATTTTCATCGGGTTTTTCAGGTTGACACGGTTTATCAGGATATTGCGCAGAGGAGTCAGGTTGAAATCCTAATGCGCAATGCCAGCTTGCTCCTTAAGCCCGGCGGGAACATTGTTCTTGCTGTAAAGGCAAGAAGCATAGATGTCACTGCCAATCCCAAAGCTGTGTTTGAGCATGCCAGGGAAGAACTGGAGAAGCGCATAAAAATTGCCGACTGGAAACTGCTTGAGCCGTTTGAGAAGGACCACATGCTTGTTGTGGGCAGATTATGATTTCTTGTCTGTTTCCCTGACTTTCTTCTGGGTATGATAAACAATTGAATATTATGAGGGCTGTGTTGATGGCTATCAGGGCCAGCCTTAATTCCGTCGGCCCAATCTTGAAATATGAACTCCTGAATTCCCTTAGTGAGCCCCAGGCAAGGAACACATTAACCAGCAATCCTGCAAGTATGGCGAAAAGTATCAGAATCAGCAATGCAGAATCAGGGACAAGAAAAGCATAGCCAATCAGCAATGAGCTCAGGAAAACATAGTCGAGGAAATGGTCCATGTGGTAGCCCCAGTTAACCAAGCCTGCTTTCCTGTGCCTGCCCACAGCCCCATCCAGAATATCGGTGACGTTCTGGAAAAGTATCATCAGCGAAACAGCCCAGAGCCAGTTCACATTATCCCTTGCAAGGTACGCGGACAGAAGAACAAGCGCGCTCCACAAAACCGTAAGCAGCGTCAGTTGCACAGTCCCCAGCCATGAAGGGAGCACAGGCACGACTTTTTCAACAAGATTTTTTTCAAATTTGCCAAGAATCGCAGTATACTTGCCCCCGTATGCGCTCTGTTTAGGCATGCTGCGGGAATTGTATCTGTAGTTATAAAATTTTCCTGATAAACTATTTAAAGCGGCAGGCCATTTCCCGGCCTATGGTAAAAATCGGCTCGATGAACAATCCTTACGAGGATGTTTACAAGGAGATAACCAGGATAGGAAAGCAGAAGTTTGATTTCGTTGACCTTACCCTTGAGCCGCCCAAGGCCTTGGGCAGGGGAATCAGTGTGAAAAAAGTGAAGGCTTTGCTCGCAAGGTACGGGCTGGGCTTAGTGGGCCATACAGCATGGCATCTGCCGCTGAATTCTCCCTATGACAATATAAGAAAGGCGGCATTGGAGCAGTTTGAAAAAGACCTGGAGACATTTGCCAGGCTGGGCTCCCCAACCATGAATGTCCATCTCCAGGATGTCAGCCCGAAGTATTCTGTGAGAGAAGCGGCCTCATGGCACATTGCTCCTCTGAGGAAACTCGTGACACCAATGCAAACCAAAGACAGCTCGATGTTCTCGACCGAATCATGAAAAATGTCCCTGGCCTGAAATTCCATCTTGACATAGGCCATGCGAACCTTGAAAGCAGCAGAATCAGGACAGCATGGCTGCTGAAAAAATTCGGAAAGCGCCTGGCTCATGTGCATGCCTCTGATAATTTCGGAGGCACTTTAGACATGCACCTGCCCATTGGGCTTGGGAACATAGACTGGAAAAGCAATATCAGGCAGCTGAAAAAGCACGGGTACGACGGCACCGTAACATTAGAAGTTTTTCGCGGGCCAAAAATAGGGCTTGCTGTAAGTCATAAGCTGTTCAGGAAAATCTGGCAGGATTCCTAGAATTTTCTCAGCACAGGCCCTTTTGCCGTGTCGACTATGTCAAAGCCTTCTTTTCTGATTTTCTCCCTGAGCTGGTCTGCCCTGCCAAAGTCCTTTGCCTTTCTTGCATCCTCGCGTTCCTGCACAAGCTTTGTAAGAGGCTTTGAAAGCTCATCCCCTGGACTGATGACCTCAGCATCCCTGACTTCTTTGCTTATGATGCCAAGCACTTCGTCAAGCGAGAATATGAATCCAAGCACATCCTTTGAAAGCTTTTTGCTGAGCCTGTCCTGGCTGAGCAGCACATTCACTTCACCTATGAATGAATTGAGTGCGGCCAGGGCATCGCTGATGTTCAGGTCATCATCCATGGCTTTTTCAAAATCTTCTCTTGTCTTCTCTATTGCCTCTTCAACCCCTTTTGCAATATCACCGTCTGCGCTCCTCTTCCTGACCGCCTTCAGGGAAAGTACAAATTCCTTCAGGTCACTCAGCTCATTCGCCTTGGCATCGATGCCGTCCATTGTGAAATTAAGCTGCTGCCTGTAATGCACTGACAGCAGGAGATACCGGATTGCGAATGGTTCCTTGCCTTTCTGCAGGAGGTCCCTTAATGTGTAAAAGTTTTGCAGGGACTTTGACATCTTCTTCCCATCAGCCAGCAAATGCTCGTTGTGCAGCCAGTAATTAACGAATTTCTTCCCTGTTGCGGCCTCGCTCTGCGCAATCTCGTTCTGGTGGTGGGGGAAAATGAGGTCAACCCCCCCTGCATGTATGTCAAAAGTATTCCCAAGGCTCTCTGTCGACATCACAGAGCACTCGATATGCCAGCCCGGCCTCCCTTTTCCCAGTTCCGTCTCCCAGAAGACCTCGCCATCATCCCTGTCCCAGGCCTTCCATAATGCAAAATCGCAGGCCTTCTCCTTGCCATACTCGTCATGCTTCACCCTCTTTCCTGCCTGCAGCTCGTCGGGGTCTATGTGGGCGAATTTCCCGTAGTCGGGGAATTTTGAAATGTCATAGTAAATGCTTCCGTCATCTCCCCTGTATGCAAATCCCTTCTCCAGCAGCTTCTTTATCATTGCCACCATGCCGTCGATTGCCTGCGTTGCCCTGGGGTACTTGTCTGCAGGCTGGATGCTGAGTGTTTTCACATCCTCGAAGAACGCATCGGTGTACCTCTTTGTGAATTCCTTCAGAGAGAGGTTCTCTTTCCGCGAGTCCCTGATAATCTTGTCGTCAACATCCGTTATGTTCATTACATGCCTGACTTTGTATCCACGGTACTTCAGGTATCTTTTCAGCAGGTCGCCGAAGACATATGCCCTCAGGTTGCCAATGTGGGCGTAATTGTATACAGTCGGCCCGCAGGTGTAGAGCCCGACAAGCCTGTCCTTTATCGGCATGAAAGGCTCTTTCCTCCTTGCCAGCGTGTTGTAGAAATGTATTGCCATGGTTTACTTTATTATTTCTATGCTCATCCCTGTTCCCTCGATACTTTGTGATTCCTCAGATGATTCCCGACTATATTCCACCTTCTCAATCCGGCCGGTCGCTTTCAGCACAGGTTCCAGGCTCTTGAGGGCCTCTTCCTCGTGGCTGTTGCACGCAATAACAATCTTTCCCAGCGGCTCCTTCATGCTCCACTGGTTGAGGCTCTTGGCCTTTCTCACCATATCAATGACCAGCTTGGCAAGCTCCCCTGCCTTCTCTGCATATTCGTTAACCAGGGATTCATCGGCTTCCGGCCATGGAGCAACGTGAATGCTTTTCTCGCCTTCAATATCTTTTATTATGGAATTCTGGTATATCTCTTCTGTGACATGCGGCATTATGGGAGCAAACATTTTCACCAGTGTTGTAAGGGCCTGGTAAAGAGTATATTTGGCTGATTCCACTGCATCACTGCTGTAATTTCCGGGATTGTAAAGCCGGTCCTTTACCATCTCTATGTAATAGTCGGTGAAATCGTGCCAGAAGAATTTCTCCACGTCGAGTCTGCCGCGGATGTACTCGTACTTGTTGTAGCTTTCCGTAACTTCCTTTATCATCCTGTTCATTTTTGACAGCAGCCAGGCATCAATGGGCTGGGGCTTCGGGCTTCCCCCAGGCCTGTAGTCCTTGAGGTTCATAAGCACGAACCTGGAGGCGTTCCAAAGCTTTGTAATGGTCTTTGTGCCTGTCACGAATTCCTTTTCCGAGAATGCAAGGTCCTCTCCGAGCTTTGAGCTGGAGGCCCAGAACCTTAAAGCATCAGCCGAGTATTTCTCGAGCATGGTCCTCGGGTCAATAACGTTCCCTTTGCTCTTGCTCATCTTCTTGCCTTTAGGGTCGAGTGCCCAGCCTGAAATCATGACATCGTGCCAGGGCAGCTCCTTGTCATGAAGGTAGCTTTTCACCACCGTATTGAACAGCCAGAAGCTTATGATGTCATGCGCCTGCGGCCTGAGGTTCATGGGAAGCAGCTTCCTGTACACAGGCTTGTCAAT
>JAGVYJ010000073.1:4347-5848 GCA_018303315.1 Candidatus Woesearchaeota archaeon
CTTGTCAATGAAAAGCCTGGCTGCAAGCTTCGGCGTCAGGGAGCTTGTCGCCCAGGTATCCATTACATCTGTTTCCGCAGTGAATTCCTCTGAATGGCATTTGGGGCATGGCTTTCCCGGCTCGTCTTCCATCGGATCGACCGGCAGTTTTTCCGTGTCTGCCAGTATAGGCTCGTCGCATTTCCTGCAGTACCATACCGGGAAGGGTATGCCGAAATACCTCTGCCTTGATATGCTCCAGTCCCATTGCAGTCCCTTGGCCCAGTTGTCATACCTGTTACGCATGTGCTCAGGATACCAGTTGAGCCTGGCCCCCTGCTCGAGCAATTTCTCCCTGAGGTCAAGCACCTTGATGAACCACTGCTTTTTCACCAGGAATTCTATCTCGGTGCCGCACCTTTCGTGGACATTCACAGCATGCCTGATGTGCTCCTGCTTTTTCAGCAGGCCGCAGGCTTTCAGCTCTTCAGTGATTTTCTTCCTGGCTTCCCTGATGGTTAATCCCTTATACTTCTGGCCATGCTCATTCAGCTTCCCGTCCTCGGTTATCGAAATCCTCAGCGGCAGCTTATAGGCCTTCCACCATTCCATGTCCGTCTGGTCGCCGAAGGTGCAGCACATGACTATCCCTGTTCCCTTCTCAGGATTTGCCCGCTCGTCAGAAATTATCGGCACTTCCTGGCCAAACAAAGGCACTTTCGCTTTCCTGCCTGCAAGTTTCTGGTATCTTTTGTCGTCAGGATGCACTATCACAGCCACGCAGCTTGGCAAAAGCTCTGGCCTTGTGGTTGCTATGATAAGCTCTTTCCCGTCTGTTGTGAACACCGCATCATTGAACGTGCTTTCAAGCTCCCTGTCCTCAAGCTCAACCTGCGCAATGGCTGTGTGGCATTCCGGGCACCACAGGCTCGGGCTTTCTGACCTGTATGCCCGCCTGTCATTGTAGAGGCCAATGAAGCTCTCCTGCGAGATGGCTCGGCAGTGGTCATTTATTGTCGAGTAGAAGATTGAGAAATCGCAGCTTGTTGCTATCCTCTTCCAGTCCTCAATGAAATCAGGCCTTATCCTGTCCAAGGTCTCAAGTGCCAGCTTGATATACTCAGGCCGCTTCATGTCCTTTGACCTGACCTTGTTCATGCTTTCCACAAGCCTGTCTGTTGCCAGGCCGTTGTCGTCCGTTCCAAAGGGATAGAAAAGGTTGAAGCCGGACATCCTTTTGTATCTCGCTATGATGTCTGCCTGCGTGAATGAGAATGCATGCCCTATGTGCATCTTCCCTGAAACAGTGGGCGGGGGCGTGTCTATGCTGTACAATGGCTTGTCGCTGTCCGGGCTGAACCTGTAAATCCCCTCCTGCTCCCAGAACTTCTGGAGCCTGGGCTCAGCTTCCTTTGGGGCATACTGCTTTGCGAAATCCATAATGCGCAGGACAGAAATTTGTTATATAAATGTTATGCTGCTTTCTGCCGTTTGGGTGCTTTGTAATTCATCTTTCCCTTCT
>JAGVYJ010000072.1:0-2820 GCA_018303315.1 Candidatus Woesearchaeota archaeon
CGAACCCACTAAGGGAACAGGCCCTGAACCTGTCACGTTTGGCCAGGCTTCGCTACCCCCGCATAAGATGTCCTGCGGATAGGATGTGAACATAGGCTCTGTTTTTGAATGTTATGATTAAATCTATAAATAAGAAGCCCGTTTAGGCAGGCATGGATGGAGAGGAGCATGATCCAAGCCTGTTTGAAGAGAAGCGCAGAAAGAAGAAGCGGCAACCCTACAGGCACGGTGGCCCACGCAGGGCAGCTAAAAATAAAAAATAAAAAAGCTAGGCGTCGCCTCCTGCATCTCCGGCATCGCCAGCGTCATCACCGTCGCCAGAGTCTCCTGAATCGCCTGTGTCGCCACCGTCATCAGGTGCGCCATTGTCTCCATTTCCACCGTCGGTTGGTTCCTCGGGCGGGACCGGGTCTTTGTCTTGAATGTTCATTTTTCCACCTCCAATAATTCAAAGGAAAGGTAATCCCAAGACACTTTATTTTACAATCTTATATAAAATTTACTGAAAATTCAGATGAAAAGACTAAAAATGTCTCGAGTAGGATGGGCCATCCAGTCCGACGGCATATTTCGTGCCATTGCACGAAGTGTAATGGCACTTGACTGCATTGGATCGAACCTTTTGCAAAGGGACGATGGGGCTGCGGAGATTCCCACTTTTGGCAGACTGCCAAACCCCTGTACAATGCAGGGCATAAAGCCCTGCGGAACGACTCAGGCAATTGAGCGCAAGTGGGACGTTGCTTCGCAAATCCCACGACAATAAAAATAGTGGGGCTGCGGAGATTCGAACTCCGGTTGCAAGGCCCCGAACCTTGAGTGATACCAAGCTACACTACAGCCCCGGCGAAGCAAAGAATCAGCATTGTGTTATTAAATATTGTCAATATAATTTCAGCACTTCTTTTATCTCTTCGACTGTAAGGTCCCAGGAAAACCTGTACAGCACAGTTTTCCTGCCATTACTGCCCAGGCTTTCCCGCAGGGCAGGGTCATCGGCAAGCTGCCGCATGCTGGTAAAAAGAGTATATTTGTCCTCCCTGCTGAAAAGCAGGCCGTTTTTGCCATGCTTTACATATTCCGCAACCGCCCCCACAGGAGTTGCAATTACTGCAACCTCGCAGGACATGGCTTCCAGCGTGGACAGGGAGGTTGTCTCTGTCAGTGAAGTGAGGCAGTAAATGTCCATGGCCTGGATGTAAGGGACGATATCATCCTGGGAAGGGACGTAAGTAATCCCTGGCTTATTGCGGAAGATATTCTCCACAGCAGGAACGCCCGAGCCTACTACAAGCAGATGCACCTTGCTCTCATGAGTCTTCCTTAGCCTCATGTAAGCCCGGTACAATGTGAGCAGGTCCTTTTCCCTGCCGAGCCGACCGAAGTAGCCAATCACCACCTTTTCCGGATTGAGGCCAATAAGTCTCTTTGCATCCGGCTTTGATTCCGGCGGGACAAACTTCTGATGGTCCACGCCCAGGTGGATTATGCGCTTGTTTGCATTTATTTTCTCGAAAGAGAGTATTTCTGCAACTTCAATTGAGGGCACGAAAATCAAATCACAGCGGTTATACATGAATCTGGCAAAATGCCGTACAACAAAATAGACTATTGCGCTGACCAGGGGATTGAATCCCGGGCTCTTGTGCACAAGCTCCCATTCGAAGATATGGATGTTTGCAATCAATGGCTTTCCCTGCCGCTTGGCCTCAAACATAGCCAGCGCACCTATAGGGCCAAGGGCATGAGTCCAGACCACATCTGCCCTGCTTACTTCCTTCTTAATCTCCCTGTAATGGAACCTGGCAGGAGTGTAGTCGCCGAAAACCCTTGAGCTAAGCCTCAGCCTTTTCACATTAATGTGCTCATAAGGCTTGAATGTACCGAGGAATTCAGGGGCGAGAACTGTTATTTCAAAGTCAAGCGCTATCCTTGGAAGTACCTCATTGAGGAAACGCGCAACCCCGTCCCATCTGGGAAGAAAGGAGTCTGTCGCTATAAGCACTTTTAGCTTTTCCATTACCGCACCTTTGCAAATTTTTCAGCATACCTGCAGTCATTCTTCAGCCCTGCAAGGATTGCCTTTGCATAAACCAGAGGCTTCAGCTGGAATATGACATGGCTCTGGCTCGCGAAAGCATTCAGTGCCTTTTCCTTCACCTTCATCTGCGGGGTTATATCCACATACAGCTGGGGCTTCTGCCTTTCAAAAATATTGACAGGGTTCCATATATCAAAGACATACACGTCAGTGTCCTGCTTAAGCTCATCCAGAAGCTCCAGCACAATCCTGTTCACTTCCTGATGGTCCTTGTGAGGATCTTCCCTGGCGTGAGTGAATATCAGTGATGGCCTTACCTGCTTAATCAGCGCTTTAAGCTCAGCCCTCGCCCTGGTACTTTTTGCGAGCTCTTTCCTGAACCTGCCCTCATGAAGGCCGAGGAATATCGGAGCCTTATATCCTGAGATTTTTGCTACCTTGAAGGACTCGCTTACTCTTGTTGATACAGAATAGCGCCTCTGCAGCCAGGGAAGCCCCTGCTCGCCGTACGAGAGGATGATGACATTGACATCCTTACCCTGCCTTGCATACCTGACAAGGGTGCCTCCTGCGCCAAGCACCTGGTCATCAGAATGCGCGACTATAGCCATCACGCTTTCCTTTTTAGCCATACGAGAGGATGAAATATCTGGCTTTAATAAAGATTTAGTTGCACAAGCCTGCCAGAAGCAGTCTGCCACAGCATATTTCGTGCCATTGCACGAAGTGTAATGGCACTTGACTGCATTGGATCGAACCTTTTGCAAAGGGGCGATGGG
>JAGVYJ010000072.1:2891-5249 GCA_018303315.1 Candidatus Woesearchaeota archaeon
TCAGAACTTTTATGCTGTTTAAATGGTTTTCGGTGAAGGCTTAACCATGGTTATTTGAAAAAATATAAAAAAGAGAGCAGCCACAATAACCGGATGGCACTGTCAGGGCCGGAAATCACTGCTATTGTGCATGGCCTATTGGGCACGGTCTTTCTCATGGCTTTTGCAGGTTCGTATGCAGAGCTGATACAGCTTACCCACGCAGGCATGAAAAGGGTGAAGTGGGGGATAACTATAATGGCAGGGACGGCTATTATTATAGACCTCCTTGGCGACTTAATTTACACGGTTTACAGGGCACCAGTGCCTGACAGTGCAAGAAGCCTTATCAAGGCAGGCAGCACGCCCTGGGTGCACGAAATCGGAATGGAGTTGAAGGAACATGTCGCGCATTTCGTGCCAGTGCTTATGCTCATAGCCCTGTTCATGGTGGTGTATTACAAGGAAGATTTGGTGAAGAGCAAGGAACTTCGTGCAATAACAGCCGGCTTGCTTGTGACAGCCATGCTGGTTACCCTTGTGGCTTTCGGATTAGGGGCGTATATAACAAAGGTGCAACCAATCAAGTAAAATGGCGAAGAAAAAACAAATATCAGGAGCAGCCAAAACTAATGGGCCGGTGGCAGCTGCCATGCTGTCAGGCTCTGTTGCGATAGTCGGCATCGGTGTACTTCATCTTTTAGCTGAAGGAAGCGAAGCTGCCAAGAAAGCACTTACATTTTATGCACCAATGGGGCCTTTATCAGGAAAAGTTGTGATATCCTATGTTGTCGGCCTGATACTTTTTTTCCTGCTGAAAAATGCCTGGGCTGAAAAGAACTTCCCGAATTTAAGGACGTGGCTTTATATTGTAATCGGAGCTGTGCTGCTGGGATTCCTGTTTACATTCACGCCGTTTGTACACTTTGTTTTAGGAGAATAAGCTACTGAACTTCTTCCTCGTCCACATCAACATCTTCAGAATCTTCAGACGGTTCAGGCTCCTCGGCTTTCTTCTGGGAGCCAGTGCCTTTTTCAAGAATCTCCAATTTCCCGAACCTGCCGGTGCTTAGTTGTTTTTCTCCCTGCCATTCGCTGCACCAGCCGTTGATAATCTGGATTTTATCTCCCTGATCGACCATATCGACCTGCTCATTCCAGAGGGTCAGCTTGATTTCACCGGCATCATCCTTTCCCATGGCATTGGCCACCTTGCCTTCCCTGCCGAATTTTTGGAAAGTTCTCGGCTCTTCCTTGCTTGTTATTTCAAGCACGATGTCTATCTTGCCCTGGTTTGGCTGCACTTCGTTTGTTTTCATACTGACTGGTAAAGCCCGGCCTTTTATAAGGGTTTTCCTGAAAGCGAGAACAATGCTGTAAGCACGTTGGGGTAGTAAATGACAAAAAGGTTTTTATATCGCAGCAGATTAAGGACGGAGTTATGAGGTTAGGGCGGAGAAGGTTTCTTGCTTTGATGGCCGGTTCAGGAGTTGCATTAGCCGGGGCTGCGTCTTTCGTTGCAAATACACAAGGTAATACTGAAAAGGTAAGTAAAAGACATGTTGATGAAGGTGAAGTCAGAGCACTGGAGTCTGTGAGGCAGCAGCTTCTCGATAACACGTTGCTCGGCTACGAGATAAGAGAGCTCGAAAGACGACTGCCGGATGATGTAAGAATAAGGCATAACGGATTATTTCTTGCAGATGGGCAAAACCCTGAAAGAAGCAAATTTAACAGGTTCAACGACGAGATAATAGCAGGTTCTGTGGATCCCGGCCTGGAATTGAGGGCGCTTTATGCCGGAAGGAGCGCCTCATTAAGCGGATACTGGGAGCTTCTCATGGGTGCCATCCAGGACCACTATACATGTGATGATGCAATAATGGATGCAGCCAGAGCTAATGGGGCATGGATGTATGTCAAGGGCGAGGATAAAAAGATGCTGGTAATAGCGCCAAGGTTAGAGAAAGGGTCTTTGGACAGACTGGTTGCTGATGAAATGCATGCTTTGAAAATAACAACGTCCGGCCTGGTAGTTGTAGACTATAACCCTGCGAGAAAGGAAGGCATTGTCCAGAAACTCCTGCAGGCAGGGAAGCCGGGTGAGCTCGACAATTGCGCGAAAAACCTGGCTGAAGCGAAAATACTGGACAGGATGATTATGCAAAGGACGCAGCGCATTGTTGCAAACGGGCTTGGCTATGATGGTATTGAAACAACAGCTAAAAAAATAAGTGAACGATTCCTGGCTGATGCTCCTCTTTTGGATTTCAGTTTCTATGTGCAGGCAGTTATGGCAGTGCACAGGGCGTATGCGGCAGTTGTGGTAGCAGGGTCTCATGGAGAGGTAAGCGCTGATTCACACCTGGCAGTAGCTGA
>JAGVYJ010000017.1 GCA_018303315.1 Candidatus Woesearchaeota archaeon
CTCAGGAAAGGGTTAAGAGGCTCAGAAGCATGAACCTGTAAGGAGATTATTGTACTAGTTCTTCCATGCTTGCCTGCCTGAGAATCTTCCTGGCATTCTTAAGGAACTCCGCTTCCTTCTCTGTCTGGATAAGGCCGCCAGCAGCATAGCTGTGGCCTCCGCCATAACCATCCACGGTCTGCGCAATCTGAGAAGCCACTTCATTGAGGCTAGAACCATAAGTGTCCCCTGAAACCCGTATGCTGAACTTTGAAGTGCCGTCGAGGACATGTGAAATTCCAAGAACGTATGTGCCCTGCTTAACATCAGGTGACTTGGCCACCATTGAGGCCAATGTGCCTATCATGGTTGGTATCACGTTTTCCCGGGCATTGATGATGATGTAGCCTGAGCCCTTGATGACTTCATCTTTTTTTGCCTGACGGAACCATTCAAGATTCCTGAGAATCTGCCTTTTGTAGGAGTTGAGGAGCTGTATGGCCTTGCTCTTCAGCCTTGAATCATTGATGCACACTCCTATGCCCAAAGATACTTTTCCCATCCTGCCGCAGGCATTCAGCAGAGTGGCAAATTCCTTGGCATCCCTGAGTGGGGAATCCCTGTTTTCCTGGACCAGTATGTACCTTGGGCCAACAACTGCCTCAGGCTGTTTTGTGTCCAGGCGGTTCATCACAATGGATGAGATTAGCTTCTTTATCTCATGCTGGGAAAGGTCGGAATATTTTCTCCAGCTGCTGCCTTTCCTGGGGTTGATGTCCATTTCCTGCAGGAACTGCACAGCCTCGCTCTCTGAAGAGATTCCGGGCACTTCGCTGCTGAACTGGAGTGTTTTGACAAGCGACCTTGTGTTAATGCCGAAAAGCCTCAGCCCGGGCTCAACCTCAATCCTGCCGGAGTTGACTGCATCGCTGAGAATCTGCTGGTTGAGGCCGGTAAAGCCATGGTTCTCCTGGACGTCTCCAATCGCGCCTATTACTGCGATATGGGCCATGTCTGTGTTCTCCTTGCTTAAGGCTTTGCAGAACAGGTAGGTAACACCGGCGCCGCAGATCTCCTCTGAGCCCTTGAGCGAGTATGCGTTCGGGTTGACATGCATGATGTTGTCCGGGATTTTGGCAGGGCTGAACTGGTGGTGGTCAAGTATGAAGACAGGCATTGGCAGATGCCCGGCCACTTTTTCCAGCTGGCCGGAGCCTAGGTCCATGAATACCACCACGTCAGGGTTCTCTGCTTTCAGCTTCTGGAAAGTTTTCTCATCCAGCTGGGGGACAGAAGAAAGGGTAAACCGGTAGTTAAGCCTGCTCAGGGCCTTTACCATTATTGCGCAGGCAGAAATCCCGTCGCAGTCATAATGCGAGACAAGGCGGATAGTGCTTTTCCTGGGCAATGACAGGAAGCTGGCCGCACAGGCCTCTATGTATGCGAAAAATTTCTGAGCTGACATTGAGAACAAAAAAACTGTGGAAGGGAAGTATATAAAGATTTGGATTGCAGGGAATCCCTTATTGAACAAGCAACTCGGATATCCTTGCTTTCATCAGAGTCTGGATGGCAGCCACGTAACTGTCCACATCAGGTGCCACTGGCAACCAGCCAATCCCTTTTTTTGTCAGAACAGGCTCCAGTCCATGTAAACGTGCTTCAGGGTCATCAAAAACAGAAGAGTATCGGCTGGGCGACGTTGAAGAGAGTATGGTTAATGTTCGCCCGCCTCCTGTCTGCCCGAAACCGGAATCGTACTGGCGATTGCCTATGAATATCCGCTCTGTTAAATCAGGAGCCCAAAATTCAAGGCGGTAACTATTCGAATGACCTAATTCGGAAAGCCGCTGCACGAGATGGTGTTTGTTTGTGTCAGGCTGCCAGGCCGGCATTCCTGCTGCCACGTTGTATGCGTCAAATGCCGTGATATAGCCGAGCATGGCAGCAGGAAATCTGGTTAATCCATCTTTTTCCGGCATCCCTGTTGCGTCCACGACCACAACATCAGGATTATTGGCAGCAATATATTTCCAGGTTTCACGGCTAATGTGCGGCTCCGGCTGACTTTGCCTGGATGTGTCAAATTCTGTTGATTTCAAATATTCCCTTACCACTGTCACACCAACAGCACGAAGGTAATCTTCTATTGGCCCGACAACAAACCAGGCTCCGAAGCGTAGGTTCGCAATTACAAGCAGAGGGACATCTGTTTCCGTTTTCTGTTGAATAAATCTGAGTACCTCAAATGCTTCTTCAGCCGCACCCTGCGCAAATAGCTCTGGCAGATATGCTTGAATTACCTCACCGGGATTTACAAAAGGAAACATCCTGAAGCCTTCAAAAGACAGCTTGCTCCCTCCCTCCCTACTTCCCCGGGGCGGTCCGTGCCTTATGTACCTGGAATATTCCAGTTCCAGATGCAGCTCATTTTCAGGAGCGAAGCCTCCGTTATGAATATCGTCGACTATTCGGTCAAGTTCTGTGACAGCCTGGCTTGACCAGCTTCTGCTTTTTAAAAATTCCCATGTCTGCCGGGTAGGCAAATAAGTTGAGTCACGCAATAAAAAAAACCAATCAAGATTGTTTGGGGAATTAACAAGCAAGTCAGCTAGATGTTCCTCAGATACCCAGTTGAACAATTCCCCATCGTGACCATTTCCCATGGCCATAGTTAGTCTTCTGAGAAAATCTGCAGTACGAAGATTATTGTATCCTGGCATAGTTCTGGCTGTCCCCAGCGCGTTTACCAGTGCGCTTGGTGAGCCAATTTTTCTCACATAGCGGTCAGGATTTGCTGTGACTACCATTACGTTAGAGAAACAGCAATTGATTTAAAAAATTACTCAATCAGCAGCCGTATCTTGTCAGGATCGAATTTCCATGACTGGGGAAGCCTGCCAGTGCCCTTGTAATACTTCACGAGCCTCCTTATTTTGGACTCGGTCAGCAACAGGCCGCGCTTTGCAGGCTGGTCGTGCTTGTTGTTCTCCAGGTGCTGGGTAATTTGGATGCTCTTCTTGATTAAGGCCATGAGGTCTTCAGGAAGTTCCTTAAGGAGCTTCTTGGCTGCCAGGATTTGCGACACTGTCTTGCCGCAGAGTATCTTTATATCAGGTATGCCGTAGCTGTCCCTGAGCTCCATGCCTATCTGGCTGGGAGGCAAGCCCTGCTTTGCCAGCTTCACAACCAAAAGCTCAACCTCATCCGGCTTGTGGGTCTGCCAGCTGGGCTTCTTTAGCTCAACAAAAGTCTTGGAGCCTGACTTCCCTTTTTTCCTTGAATAAAGCCTTGCCATTTGAGTTATCGGAGAAACAAGTCCTCCAGCGTAAGCAAGCGTTAACCGGCCTACCTATCGAATATGCTTTTGGATAAGGCGTTAGTTTATAAAGGTTTTGGGTTTTGAGCTACGCAGGTGTTGCAACTGCGAAATAAATATAAATAAGTGAGTCAGAGATGACTTTGAAATGAATGTCAGACAGGCTTTAGCGGAAACTGTTAAAAGCCAGGGGATTCCCGGACAGGAGCTGGGAGCTGAAGTCGAAAGATGCATTAATGAGCGAAGACCTGGCACACCAAGACCTTCTATCGACGACATAGCTGCAATTGATGGTGAAATACTTGGAGTTCAGCTGGCCAGAAGCCTTGTTGGAAAAGGTTTGACAATTCGTGCAGCTGAACAATATCAGAGGTTGATGGCATCTGCGCTGATACGTGGAGATTTCTATTGGGCAGCTTTTATTGCGTTGGAAGGCGGCGGCAGAATAATGGCTGCAGACATCATTGGGAAGACTCATTCAAAGGCTGTTGGAGTATATCTCGATGGCGGGTTTGAGGCAGAACAAATGGCTGACATATGTTTGTTGGCTGTTCGTATGCCAAGTGACTTGTCGTCTGTTTCCGAGCCGGTGAAACCTGATGAACTGCATCAATTAGTCAAAAGATATCAGGATTTGCTTCACCCCAGGCAGAGAGGATTTCTCTCATCTGCGTCCATAAGATAATAAAATCAAGCCAGCATCTTAGGGACATATTTCAGCAGGGAAGGCTTCCTCATAAGAATCTTGAAGAGAAATCTTGAGGGATAATCCCTGCTTTCCTTTTCCAGCAACTCCTTTATCCCTGCTTCATTGACTTCCCTTATCAGGCTGTTCATGTCCTTGTCTGAGAAGGAATCCAGGATACGCCTAAGCTTAAGATGGAGCCAGAGCTCCCTGCCTATTTTGCTTTTCCAGAGCCTGTCAAAATCCTTTTTGAAAAGCATTGATTCCTTCAGGGATTTTGCCATGACAAGGCTCTGCACGATGGAGCCGCCTGTGGTGGCCTTGACAGCAGTCGCGGCATCTCCGATGAGATAGATTTTCTGTTTTCCCGTATCCTTGAAAGTCCGGACATCCGGATTGTGCAAGGGAATAAGCTGGGCTTCTTTTTCCTTTGCAATAATATTCCTGGCGCTGCAGAATCTGTCAAAAACACCGATGTCTTTCTGGTAGCTCATCGTGCCTATTTCCGCTTCGTGCCTGTTGTGAGGCACAATCCATCCAAAGCCACCGCTGAAAGGCCAGACCTCGACGATGTTGTCATTTGCATATTGCACAATGGCTTTCTGCCCCATAAAGAATGTCCGCTGGCCGAACATCGAGAAATGCCTGGCCACATTGCTGCTTGCGCCGTCAGCACCCACTATATGCTTTGCATCCGCATTTGCGATGTCAAACCGCCTGCCCATATTAACTATTGCGCCTTTCTTCTCTGCGCTGTTGGCCAGCCCATCGAGGAACTCATCCCTCTTCAGTATTGCATCAGGCTGCCTGAATTTGAACTCGACAAAATTATTGTCAGGGGAATGTATCCTGACAGTATCAATTTCATTCTGGATGTATTTGCTGCTTATCCTGATGAGGCTGTCCTTTGCATGGCTCAGAATTCCTGAACAGGTCTTGTGGTAATGCAGCTTCTGCTCGTAAACCTCAACCTCAAAATCATCCGCGAGCTGGTTTGCAGCCAGAAGCCCTGACATGCCCCCGCCTACAATAATAACTTTTTCAGCCATAAAATGAGAGAATTAAGCCCGGTTTTTATGATTATCGCTATGCTTTAAGCCCCTGAATCTGGATTAGCTCAGCTGGGGCTTCCTGGGAAACAGGCTCTGCCTGCTCGACCTGCTCCTGAAATGCCTTCCTGGCCTGCTCGATGTATTCAGGGCTGGGCCTGACAACAGCCCTGTCAGCAATCTCGCTGAAGTCGATAAAGCGCGTTGCGGTTGTGTCCTTTTCCATCATGAGGCAGACAAGGGATTCAGGGGCGTGCTCAGCTATTTCATAGCCAAGCATTTGGCCAAGGTTTCTTGCATGCTCAACAATTGCCTCATAGGAAAGCATGTTCTCCCTGCCCAGCCTTCTCGTGCTTGCCCCAACATGCATGTAGCTCTTCACCTCGATAAACATGGGCCTTGCCTTCCTGATTATTTCAGCGAACTGATGGAGGTAAGGGGTGTTAATCCCATTGATTAAAGTCAGCCTGATAACAGTCCTTGTCTTCTTCCTCATCCCGGGAAGAAGTTCCATTGTGTTCATCAGCCGCTGCCAGCCATTGGCCAGCATGGGCCTGTCAATCTCGTTGAAGAGCTTCTCATTCGGGGCCGAAAGGGAGATATATAGCTGCGTGGGAGGATGCATCTTTTCCATGACATGGGGGAACATGCCGTTGGTTACCACAAAGCTTGAATGGCCTCTCCTGGCCAGTTCCTCGATAAGCTCGCTGATGTGGGGGTATGCAAGGTTCTCCCCGTTGAGGGAAATTGCGAAGTGTGCCGGCTCTTTGCTCTCCAGGTATTTCTGCCAGTTGGTCCCGGACTGACCGCCGAAGCCGTCAAGCAGCTTCTTCTGGTGGCGGATTGCCTGGTCTATCATGTCCGACGGGTTGTCGACCGTGCCAAAGCCTGAATTGTTCCTCTCGCGCCAGCAGAACATGCAGTCGAGGTTGCAGAAATTCACAGCAGCGCTGAGCTGCACGCACCTGTGGCTCTTTATGCCGTAGAACTTGTGCTTGTAGCAGGTGCCCTTTTCCACAAGGCTTTTCTTTGTCCATTCGCAGACTTTCACAGCTGAGTGCTCGCCTGTGAACCTGTAGCCCTGCTTAATCAGAACCTGCTTGTACGCATCGTCCATTGAATAAAAGAACCATCAGGTGTTTAAAAATTTTTGCGCACAAAATTTAAAAACCAGCCTGGATTGGTGTGAGCAATGAAAAAAAGCCTCAGCTGGTATTTCTGGATTGGACTCAACATATTTCTGAGGCTTGCAATACTCTATTTCCTGATAGAGGTCATGCTCAATCCTTCTGATCCGAGGTTCGCAGGAAAGGCAATTGCCATGCGCAATCTTATCATTGTAGGATTGGCCAGCCTGCTTTTTCCAATCGTGTACTGGCTTCGGCAAGGAAAGAAATATCCCTGGATACTTGACTCATTGTATCTCTCGATATTCTTCTTTGATATGCTTGGCAATTCGATGAACTGGTACGACGGGGTAAAGAATTTCGATTTGTTGCCCCACTTCCACAGCTCTGGTGCTGTGACGCTGCTCATAACCGCGTTCCTCTTTGCAAGGCAGTATGCGAAAAACATCCGGATTACAAAAACAGAGATGGTGCTTCTTGCCATAGGCCTGGCAACCGTGATTCATGTCAGCCTGGAGGTGCAGGAATATTACACAGACGTTTTCTTCAGCACGCACAATGTGGGGGGCGTGGCAGACACGGTCAATGACCTCGGTGTAGGCCTGGTCGGCTCAATAATTTATTCAGGGGTAGGAATTTTTGCTTTCAGGAGCGAAACAGGGAAGAAATCGCTGGAAGGGCTTGCAAGGCTCATTCCCTGAATTATTCAAAGAGTATAAGCACAGCAAGTGGTTTTTCTGCATGGCTGATGAAAGGTCTCACATGCACAATGTTGTTGTTTTTGCTGAATTCTTCCAAGAGGTGCTTCAGCTCCGTAAAGTTTCTTCCGGTAAGTATAGTTGCGTGCATGCCTGTGCTTAGATGCCAGAGGTATAAATAAGTTTTGGTATAGATTGAGTATAAATCTGAAGTAATATTATTATTCTTTGGTTAAAAGGGATTCTTGATGAAAAAAAGTCCGGTAGAGGCGTATAGCTGGGTTGTCAGGGGAAAGCAGAGGCGGGACATAATAAATCATATAGGTGACAGGGAAACGCCAACCCAGATTTCCCAGAAGTCAGGTTATTCATTGAATCATACCAGCAGGGTTTTAAACGAGTTTAAAAGGAAAGGCATTGCCAGGATTCTCAACCCTAAGCAGAAAACAGGCAGGATATATGAGCTGACAGGTAAAGGCAAAATAATCAGGGATGAAATAAGAAAGAAAGCTCAGAAATAGCTTTGCTGTTTCAGGCTGGTGAATCTGTTCTGGCCAAGGATGATATGGTCCAGGATTTCTATGCCCAGCAGATTTCCGGCTTTTGCCAAATCCAGCGTTGTCTCTATATCAGCGTCGCTCGGGGAAGGGTCTCCGGAAGGGTGGTTGTGGGCGAAAATCATGGCGCTGGCCGACTCGGACAATGCTTTGCTGAAAATTTCCCTTGGATGAATAATATTTGAATCGAGGGTTCCTATGAACAGGGTTTCTTTCTTGATTAGTTTCTTTCGTGAATCGATATAGAAAACCATGAAGTGCTCTTGCCTGAGGTTGGAGAGTTCTGTCTTCACGATTTTTACAATGTCTTCAGCAGAATTAATGACTGGGTTGGGCCTGCTTTGAAATGAAACTGACCTTTTTCCAAGTTCAACAGCAGCCAGTATTTTACAGGCCTTGGCTTTGCCTATTCCTGAATGCCCTGTTAACTCATTAACAGACACATTTGAGAACCTGTTGAGGGGAAATTTTGACAATAAATTTCTGGAGACATCAAGAACGTTTTCTCCCTGCTTGCCTGTTGAAAGTATTATGGCTAAAAGCTCAGCATTGCTCAAAAATCCCGGATTGTTGTTGATTAGCCTTTCCCGGGGCCTTTCTGACAGTGGGAAATCGGTGAGTTTGCCGGACATAAATGAGGATACATATTATTGGTTAATAAAACTGCGTTTGGAATTTCCGGATATAATTCATTCCCTGAACTCGGCATCGTCAACCTGGCCGTCAGAGTCAAGGTCAACCCCTTCCACAATTCTTGCCATGACCTCCCGCTTGTGCACATTGCCCTTAACAAGCTCATCGAAATGCTTGAGGAAAGCGATTATAGCCGCCCTTGTGCCTGAATGGCGCTTGCCTGCAACAACGAGCATGTATTTGTCCTGGGCGTACGGGCTTTTTGTCTTCACTATGACGCCGATTTCATCTTCCGGATAGGTTTTTGCAGAGAGCGACGACTTCACAGCATAATGGCTTTCTTTGTCAAACCTGACGGGGAGCTTTGCGTTGACATCCCCTGTCAGCTTGTTAACTATCGGACCCCCTATCAGGATAAGGTTTTCCTGGAGGTCAGAATCCCTAACCTCTGTGTCAAGCTTGACATAGCTTTCAGGGATGTAATTTAGGAATGTGCCCAGGAATAATGCAAGGTCCATGCCATAATAGCCATCCCTTGACCTTGCCCTGTCAGCGCCGTGGGGGTCAGGGCTTCCCACAATTATTTTTGCCTGCAGCTTGCCGTCCTTTATGAAAGGGCTGAGGAATGAGCTTTCGTTCTTCAGGCTTATGGTCTGGCTTTCCCTGCCGAAGTCTGAAAGCTTGAGCACAAGAGCCTGCTTGTCCAGGGCATAGTATTTCGCGTGCGCTCCCTGCTTGGACTCTTCCTTCACTACCTTTATGATTTTTGCCTTTTCGAGATTCCTTATGTGGTAGTATATTTTCTGCTCGTGCTGCCTGAGCTCTTTTGCCAGCTCAGCCGGGTACTTGGGCTCTCTGGCCAGGGACCTGAGTATGGCAAGGGCAAGGGCGCTACTGACATGCCTGGCTGCCTCTCCACTGATTTCCTTTGCCGGCAGAGAATACAGGGAATCGTTTTCTTTCTTTACAACAAACATTGCAAACCCCTAAAAATAGTATCGTAGCGCTGTTTATAAGTTTTTTTATGTGTCAGGGATGTGAAACTACTAAAAAATAGCAAAAAGTTTAAATAGTTTGCATGGCTTGCAAATTTCCATGATGAATATCCGCGCATCAGTTCCTAGCATATTGCTGGTCAACCTTTTTTTGATTGCCTTGTTCACCTACATCCTGAAGTTCAGTTCAGGGGCAGGGATTTTCGGAAGCTCGGTAATGCTTTTGGCTGTATTGTTCCTTGCCGTCATGTTCCATTTCATACTCTTCTTTGACGCACTCAAGTTCAGGGGCAGCTCGGTGTTTGTGCTGCTGTTCCTGACGACGATTGCAGGGCTCGCCTATCTCTGGCTGGGGCTGACATCCGGCGTGTCAGTGAGCCTTTTCCTGCTGCTGGCAATACTTGTCGGAGTCAGCATGGTTGTCGTCGGGCTTGCCAGGCCTGTCAGGAAAGCGGCAGCTGCCGGGACTGCAAGCGCCAAGCGAACGACAGCCAGGAAGGCTGTGAAAAAGAAAGCTGGCAAGAAGGCAAAGCACGCAAGGCGCAAATAAGGTATTTCTTCTATATATCGTAAACTATAAATACTTGCATATAATCCGGATTTTATTGATATTGCATAGCGGGGGTGTACTGATTGCAGAACAGCAAGATTTTTAACGTGTTTTTTCGCGAGAAGCCAGCGATGATGCTGATTAACCTCAGGAATGCCAAGGGCGAGATTTATGCGAGCTCCCTTGCAAAAAGCATCGACTGCACCTACTCGCATGTTGTCAAGATTCTCCAGGCAATGCAGAAAGACGGGCTCATAAGCTTTGACAAGCAGGGAAGGCTGAAGATTCTGACATTGACAAAGAAGGGCCAGGAAGTGGCTGACAACCTTGACAAGGCAAGGCAGCTGCTCAGCTAATTCCAGAGCGCTATTGCCTCCTCTTCCTTGAAATGCAGCTTTCCAGGGATGATAAGGCACTGCATGCCCTCTCCGAAATCCATTTTCTTTAGTTGGCTGATTTTTCCTGGTTTTATCAGCTGCCCCGGAGCTGCTAGCCTGGCGCAGGCCAAGGCCAGGGTTGTGTCCTTGATAAGCCCCTTTTTGTGCTGCTTCTCTGCTTCTTCCAGCATTTCCAAAGCCTGGGGAATCCGGAGGAATTTTCCTTCCTCAGGCTTCAAATCGAGCAGGAAAAGGGTGTGTGCTCCGATGCCCTGGTTCTCTGCAAGCACATCATAAAAGCTTGTGGGCCTGTGGCTGCCCTCCCATAAAGGAATGCTTGTCACCTTGCCAAATTTGTATAATTGCAGCCCGGTCTGCGCAACTGCTGTCAGCACTGATGCATTGTGGAAAATTTCCACGGCAATGCCCTGCTTCCTTGCCTCCAGGACAAGTTCCATATGTGTTGTTGCAGCAAGCGGGTCTCCTGCAACAAGCAGGCCGACTGCATGGCTCTTTGCCTGCTCCAGCAATGCCTTTGCATCTTCAACAAATTCCCTGCCAACAATCCTTATTTCCTTTCCCAGGGAATCGCCCAGCTTTTCCTTTGTTGTGTTCATCAGGGCAGTGTAGTTTTCCATGTACAGAAAATCGCAGGACATTGCCTTTTCCATTCCCTGCAAAGTTATGTCGTACTCGTCATTGAGGCCCAGGCCTATAAGATATAATGGCATTTTGCTTGAGAAACCTTGGATTTGTTAAAAATCTTTAGGGCATAAGAGCCTTATAGGCATCCAAAATCCTGAAAAAGAGCTGCTGTGAGCCAATGTAATCAAACAACGCCCTGTAAACATCAGGCGGAATCATCCTGCCAAGTTCACTGGGAAAAAGCGCCAAGCCATGGTGGGGAATGGTCATAAAAAGCTCCGGTTTGATGGCAACATCTGCCACAGCCGAATCCAATGAATCAGGCCTCATTATGCCCAAAAAAAAAAGACTTAGGGCCATCTGGGCTTTCCTCAGAAACAAGCACAAGGCGTGGGTAAAGCTCTGTCCTGATTCCCCGGGACATGCCGTCCTGTCCTAAATCATAGCAATCTGTTCCCTGGATGATTTTCATGAGCTCTAGGTTTGCCATTTGGCCTGGGAACTGACCAGAAGTTATAAACCTTTATTTCCTGTGGAAAATCAATATATAGTTTTATATACTAATTCGGAATTTGCAACATCTATACCTCAGTATAGAAATATTTAAATAAGAGTGTTGATTTAAAAAGAGAATCTGTTTTGGCGAACGGATAGATAAAATCGTTTTGGCGAACGATAAAAGATTTGGCGAAAAGGTTGTTTTTGGCGAAACAACGAGTTCTAAAGGAATGTAGCTAAGGCTATATTTAAACTTTGTTATAGTCAAAGCTATAGATTGCAAAACCAAAGAGGGCAAAGATAGTACTAAAAAACAAGGGGGCAAACCAAAATGGACTTTATTGTACAGAACGCAATTAAAAGCGCTGAGGAAAACGGGTCGAGTTTTGATGATATAAGTGTTGGAAAGGCCAACATAAGGGTTATAGGTGTTGGCGGTGCCGGGAATAATATGGTGTCCTGGCTCTATAAAAAAGGTATAAAGGGCGCTGAGATAGTGGCCTGCAATACTGATCAACAGCATCTTAACATTACTGAAGCTGACAAGAAATTCCTGCTGGGAAGAGATCTGACAAGAGGACTTGGCTGCGGCGGCTATCCTGAGAAGGGGGCTGAGGCAGCGAAGGAAGGCCTGCCTGACCTCAAGGATGGCCTGAAGGAGTCAGACATGGTGTTTGTCTGCGCAGGCATGGGAGGAGGCACAGGCACAGGGGCTGCACCGGTTGTTGCCAAGGTAGCAAAGGAAACAGGAGCAATCGTGATTGGCACTGTCACCATGCCCTTCAAGATTGAAAGGGCAAGGGTCGACAAGGCTGAATTCGGGCTGCAGCAGCTGAGACAGGTTTCTGACACTGTAATAGTCATTGACAACAACAGGCTTGTGCAGATAGCAGGCAACCTGCCAATCGAGCAGGCCTTTGCAGTTGCAAACGAGCTTGTTGCAACCATGATAAAGGGCATTGTTGAAACAATAGCAATACCCAGCCTGGTAAACCTTGACTACGCAGATGTAAAGGCAATCATGACCAATGGCGGGGTTGCTGCAATCGGAGTTGGTGCTTCGGACACCAACAACCGGGTTGAAGAGGCAGTGACAGGCGCTTTGTCAAACCCGCTGCTGGACATCAGCTACAAGGGAGCTACAGGCGCCCTTATCCATGTTTCAGGCGGCCCTGACATGACCCTTGACGAGATTAACAGGGTTGGAGAACTGGTAACCGAGGCAATGGACGAGGATGCGAATGTCATCTGGGGAGCCAGGGTTTCAGAGAACATGAAGGGCAAGATTCAGTAACATTCATTTCTGCCTTCATTTTATGTCACCCCCAACACATCCAATGAAGGCAACCATCTTGTCTTCATCGCTTCGGCGATGAAGATTTTTTTTCTTATGTCCTGTAGTGAGGAGGCTCAAACATTTCTAACTGAAGGTAGTCTGGCTGTTTCTTTGCAGAATGAGGCGGAGCTTCAGCTGCCAAAAGATCGAGATGGCTGGTAGGCCTACCTGTTGCCCGCAAACTCAGCTCGTCGACAAACCAGTCAGCAACACTTCTGTTAGGAAGTGCACACAATTCATTCCCGGTTTCGGGGTTTATAACTTTCCATACCATCCAAACTTGGAAAAACAGCTTATTTTTCAATCTTTCGGAGAATCCTGCCGAAATCAGC
>JAGVYJ010000003.1 GCA_018303315.1 Candidatus Woesearchaeota archaeon
AAAGCATCAGGTCCTGAATGAAAGATTGTATGACCTGAGTGATCATGTCATAGAGGAATTACCAGTCGGCCTAGTTTAATTTTTTTGCAGGACAAATTCGCAGTAAGGGTGCCCGGTTGCCAGGCATTTAGTCTCTGTACAGATTAGCTTAGCGCTAGTCATGAGGCTCATGCCCTCTTCATTGGCGCCCCTGTAATAGTCATCCACCGGCTTGTCCTGCTTTCCGAAAAGGTTCAGATAGACTTTTGCATAATCGTTCTCCCTGAACCTTGTCACTATTATCGGGATTTTCGGCTTGAACTCAACCAGCTCAAACACCCCAAAGCCGCCTATGTTGGCTGAAGGAGCGAAAAGTGACATGAATGTCTGCCTGTCCATTGTTTCCAGCTTGTACCTGCCTGCAAAATGCTTAAGCAGAACCCTTGAGTGATTTCTCCCGGCTTCACAAAAAGCCTTGGTGCCCGTGTCGGGGTGTTCTTTGTTTGCATAGTAATGCATCCCGGCCAGACTCATGGCAGTAAACAGCACCATCTCAACCCCAAACAGGCGTATGTGGCCTTCTGTGGTTACCAATTGGCCAGATTCAAGAAACCGCATGAAGGAGCTTTTTACAGCCATTTTATTTGAATTTGAAGTCTATCTTCTCAGCTTCCAGTACCTTTATTCCTTCTTTCCCTATTTCCATGGGGTGGATGTTTTCGTCGAACTCCGTCTGCCTCGCCTTCTTTATGGAGATTGTCCTGCTTGACTCCCCTGCAGCACCAAGGAACTTCAGCACGACTATGCAGTCGACTGCAAACTCGGCCACGCTGTCTTTCTCCATCCATTCATCTCCTGAAAGCTGGTTCGGCAGTAGAACAAGTGCGCCGAGCTGCTTTATGCCCCCTATGAACTTGTAGGTGAAATACCTGAGCTGGGCTTCCTGGGTGGGTCTTTCGCCATCAAAGCCGCCTGCAAGCACATTAAGGGTGGTTATTGAATCGATGACAACCCTTGAGGCTCCGCTTTTTTTAATCAGTTCCTTAACCCTGAATATGATGTCATGGCCTATCTCATCGACGGAAAATGAGTGGAAAACAAGCGAGCCTTTCTTCTGTAATGTATTGACATCCCATCCAAAGCGCTCGGCCTGGTGTATAAGCTCTTCGGCATCCTGCTCAAAGCTAATGTACAATCCCTTCTCGTTGTTCTTTGCCCCCTCTATAAGCGACTGGAGGCAGAATATCGTCTTCCCTGAGCCAGGGGAGCCTGAAATGAGCATGGTGCCCTGTGCAGGAATGCCATCTGTGAACATCTTGTCGAAGCCAGATATCCCGGTTTTAGTCCTTTCCAACGCGCTTCACCTTTTTCGTGGTCTTATCCACTTTGTATATGAAAAAATAGTTATTAGCTGTTTCGATAACCTGGCAGGCAGCCTCTGAGTCGAAGTTTATGTTCCTGCGCACGTCACGCGGAATCAGCAGGTATTTCGTGCGCTCATTCTTGCCTCTTGAGCTTATATTAAAAATATTTCCATACTGCTCTGCGCAGAACATGTGGATGTTGTCCATCCTGCCCTGAAGCTGCTGGATATCTTCATAATCAACACTCAGGGTTACATGCACCTTGTTGTTGCTTTGGAATTTTGTGCTGAGTATCGTCCCCATCCTGCTGTACCGCTTAAGTTTGCTTTACAGCTGGAACACAAGTTTTATTTATAAATACTTTGATTTTTTCCGAAAAAAGCGTAAATTTTTCGAATCTTTTATCCTGAAATCTACTATTTCGGCTAAAAAATGCCAATATGCAGCCAAAGGCGAATTTATCAATATGTGCCTTGGAAAATGATTACTATCTTATTTGCAATGGCAAAATTAACTCAGAACTATCTGCAGGACATCTTCATCTTTCAGGACATGGCTGAGCCTGAACTTCTGGCCAGGAAACTTCGCTGACCTGCCCCATACCCTGGCGAACCTGAACTTGGCCCTGAAATCACGGTGCAGCTTGTTGCACACATCCTCCACTGACGAGTCTTTCCTTATTATCATGGGCTCATCCAAATCCGCCTTCCTGCCGGGTTCCTTCAGGAACACCCTCATCAGCTGCAGCTTCTCAAAAAGCCGGTCCTTAAGCTCGTCGATGCCCGTACCATCCTCTGCTGACACAAAAACAGCCTCAGGCAACTTCCTTCTCGCTGCCTTAAGCCTGGCTTCTGGGGTGAGGTCTATCTTATTCACGACAACAATGCTTGGAAGGTAAAGCCTGTTCCCCTCAATCACGTCAATCAGCTGTTCAGCAGCCACGTCCTCCCTTACAAGCACTTGGGCATTGCTAATATGAAATTCCTGGAGAATTCCTATGATGGTCGGCTCCTCAAGATGTGTCAGTTTCCTGGTGGCAGCAACCTGTATGCCGCCCCTTGCTGCCTTGACAATCTTTACATCCGGCCTTGCCTGGTCAAGCCGTATGTTGGCATCCTCCAGTTCCTTCCTGAGAACCTCGTACTGGCTAAGGTTGTTCACATCAAGCAGGATCATTACAAGATCAGCGGAGCGAACTACCGAAATCACCTCCCTGCCCCTTCCGGAGCCCTGCGCAGCCCCCTTTATCAGCCCAGGAACATCAAGAATCTGAATTCTTGCGCTCCTGTGCATCATAAGCCCGGGAACGGCTGTAAGGGTTGTGAACTCATAAGCCGCTGTCTTCGATTCGGCATTAGTTAGCTGGTTAAGCAACGTGGACTTGCCGACAGAAGGGAAACCGGCCATCACCACAGTGCCGTCGCCTGTTTTCTTGATTGAGTACCCAAGGCCCTTGCCTCCTGATGACCTGGCTTCTGACTTGTCCTTAAGCCTTGCAAGCTTTGCCTTTACCAGCCCGATGTGATGCTGGGTTCGCTTGTTGTACTTTGTAGTCCTGAGCTCATCCTCAAGGGCCTTAATCTGCTCCTGGATTTTGTCCATTTTTCTGGTTAAGTGCCATTAATTATAAATCCTTTTCCAGCAGCCAGCCAATATAGTGAATGCCGCAAGCTTTAAAAACTGCCGCATAGTCTGATGCCTAATGCAATTCATAGACTTGTCAAGCTCAGCAGGCATAGCCAACTCGATAGCCAGCAGCCTGGGAAACGTGCTGAACACATTCGTGGTTGGCGTGCTCATCCTTCTCATTGGCTTCACATTCGGGAGGATTCTTGGCAAGTTTGTCCAGATTATCCTGCATGAGTTCAGGCTGAATTCAGCCGTTAGGAAATCCTTTGGCCTGAAATTTGCCCTTGAGGATGCAATAGGGGCAATAATCTCATGGACCATTTATTTTTTCACCATACTGCTTGCCTTAAGCTATATGGGGATATCCAGGCAGGTAGCTGATGCCCTGGCAGCTATTGCACTGGCTGTGCTTGCGCTGTCGATAGTGTTCGCACTCAAGGATTTCATGCCAAATTTCGTAGCAGGCGTCATTATTCAGCAAAGGCACCTGCTGAAAAAGGACCAAAAATTGAAGCTCAATGGCATCAGCGGCAGGGTTTCTGAACTCGGGCTCCTAGAAACAAAGCTGACGACAGTGAAAGGGGACACAATATTCTTTCCAAACTCCCTCCTGTTCAAGCAGAAAGTGGTTTCCCTGAGATAATCAGACTTTCTCCAGCAGGCTGACTACGTTCCATATCTGTGTTCTTGTGTATGCCTGCAGGTTGGCATTGTCGCTTATCTCATCGAGCTCGCTCATAATCCTGTCAATCTTCAGCTTGGGCTCAGCATCCTCATCAAGGATTTTGAATATCTCTTCAAGCTTCTCCCTCACATTCCTCGGCAGGGCGGAGTCCTGCTCCATCTCCCTTAGCGCTGCTATAACCTCTGAGAAATCCTCTTTTGCCATGTCATCACTTCTTCTCTGATTTAAGCTTCCCAAGAACCTTCTTTTGCAGCTCCTGCGCTTTCTCCCTGAGATTTTTCTCCTGCTTCTCGATAGACCTTATCCTTATGTCAGCCATTTCCTTCTTGGATTTAAGCTCCTCTGTCAGGGCTGCCTTATCCGCTTCCACCAGGATATTTCCTATTATCCTGTAGGCTGTATCAACCTTTTCCAGCTCTCTCAGGGCAGAGTCAACCTCCATCAGCTGCATCTGGAAACTCTGCTTCTGCGTCAGAAAGTTCTGCAGATTCTGCTCCAGTGCCTGCAGTTGCTGCAGTTCCTGAGGCTCTGTTTCGTCTGCCATTTCAGTTTAGCGATTCCATCTGTTGAATGATATTCAGTGCATTATTGACAGCATTATGCGCAGCTTTAAGAGCGACCTCGTCCTTTGCGCTGATTTTGAAGACAACACCCTTTCCTGACTTATGAAAGGAATACCTGGCCCTTCCTGTCCTGAAAGAGGTCTCCTCAGCGCCAAAAACAGCATTGATAAGCTTAACCTGTTTATTTGAAACCACTGAAGCAACTGGCATGATTACCTCGCCTTTACTTTTGTTGCTGACTTCCTTGGCTTGAAAAGAATCTTGCTGCCGCAATAAGGACAGCGAACCTTTTTCCGAAGGTAGTCTTCAGGCACTTTCTTGTTGCAGGCAAAGCATTTGTATTCTGCCATTATTCCTCGATTTCCTCTGTAACTTCAAGCCCCTCTGAAGCAACTGTTGACCTGGATTCCTTTGTTACCGTGTATGCCCTGCCTGTAAACTTGCTCTGGCACTTGCTGCAATGCCATATCCCGCTTGCAAGCCTTGCAGCCTTGGCTATCCTGCAGTAAGGGCACAGGCGATTATGAAGGCTGGAAGCCTCCACCATGGCTACCTTGTCCTTGACCCGCCTGCCGTACCTCGGGCCGAAGCGCTTGACACTGCCGTGTCTTTTAAGTTGAACCATTTTCAGAACTGAACGTAGAACAAAACGCCCCTTTATAAACTTATTGGACTAAATTCAGAAAATCGGCCTTGGCCTGTTTCTTCTTTCTTTTCCGAGCAGGCGCTCCAATTCATCAATCCTTTTCAGGAGCTGGAGCTTCTCGCTATCCTGCTGCTTAAGCCTGTCAGCATATTTGGCAAGGTCAAAGTCTGCCTGCTTTATCTTGCCGGATATCTCCATAAAGGCATTTATCTGCTCCCTAAGGGATTTCAGGGACTGGAGCATTTTGGCTTCTTCTTCCTGGCTGGCTGCAACCCTTGAGAACTGCTCCCTGACTTGGTTCTTCACGGATTCCATCTCCTTTGAAACAATCTGCCTCTGCTCATCAATCACCTTTGATATGTTCAGCTTAAGCTGGGCACTTGCGGCCTTTATGTCAGTGTGCATGTTATCAACATCATTTTTTATAGCATCAAAGTCCCGGGCCATGCCCTTGATTATTCTGGAGTATTCAGCATTATCCTGGATAACCTTGCTTACCGACTCATTCAATGCCCTGCTCTCTTCCAATGTCTTATTGAGAGCCTCCAGGCTGGTCCTGAGGTTTTCCTGCTGTTGCTGCAGCTCTTCCTGGACTTTCACAAGCTCGCGTATTTTATTCAGCATAGTCGTCGTTCCGGGCAACTTCACGAAGTGAATGTTGCCCATTGCACAGGGGTGTGGCCTAGGCCACAAATGGGGCTGCCCGGATTCCCACTTTTGGCAGGTTGCCAAACCCCCGCTCAAGTGGGGCATTGCTTCGCAAGCCCCACGACATATTTCGTGCCATTGCACGAAGTGTAATGGCACTTGACTGCACTGTATCGAACCTTTTGCAAAGGGACGATGGGGCTGCCCGGATTTGAACCGGGATCGGCTGGCCCCAAACCAGCAAGCTTAACCAGGTTGGCCCACAACCCCCTGCTGCCTGCAAGCCTGCCTGGGTTTTTTAAGGTTTTGGTTACGGGACTGTAACCTTGACATCAAGCACATTCTGGATGCCTTTAATCTGGTTGACTATGCCGGTAAGCTGGCCCTCATCTTCGACATGCACATCAAACTGGATGTCGTATTTGGATTTGGATGTCTTGGTGCGAAGGGCCTTGATGTTCATGCCGGAATTGGCGATGGTGTTAAGCACATCGGGAAGAATGCCAACCCTGTCCGTGACCTTGACATTTATCTTGAAATCGCCTGATTTTGACTTTGCGCTCCTCCAGGAGAGTTCAATCTTTCTTGAATCGTCAAGGGCACGCAGCGTAATGCAGTTCTGCTCATGTACTGCAACCTTGCCATCCTTTGTCCTGTAGCCCTGAATCTTTTCCCCAAGCTTCGGTGTGCAGCACTTGCCAAATTTCAGAGTCGCCTTTGAGTATTTTGCCGGCTTTACAATGCTATCAAGAAGCTTGGTTTCCTTGGGCCTCTTCAGGGAGGTTTCCTTCTTGCCCAGATCAAAATGCCCTTTTATCCCAAGGGCCTGCCGGATTTTTGACTTTGCATTCTGGGTCTTAACAGTCTGCAGCCACTTTCTGGAGGGCCGGCCATTCTTTGAGGTGACAATGTAGCATATATCCCCGCTTTTCAGCTGCGTGTCAAGAGACACCACCGTGCCATTCACCTTCGCGCTCATGCAGTGGTTGCCGATATCAGTGTGCACGCCGTAGGCAAAATCCACTGGCGTAGCCCCTTCAGGCAGGGGAATCGGGTCGCCTTTGGGGGTGAATACAAAAATCTCATCCTTGAAAAGATCAATCTTCATGCGCTCAATGAATTCCTGCGCTGTCTGGGAGCTTCTCTGCCAGTCCAGCACCTGCTTCAGCCAGGATATGCGCCTGTCAAATTCCTTGTCACGCTCGGTATCCTTGTACCTCCAGTGCGCTGCTATGCCGTCCTCTGCGGAGCGATGCATGTCCCAGGTCCTTATCTGTATCTCGAGCGGAAAGCCGCCGTATATTATCTCGGTGTGTATGCTCCTGTACAGGTTGGATTTAGGCGTGGCTATGTAATCGTCAAATGTCTTGGGCAATGGCGTCCACAGGGCATGGACAAGGCCAAGAATCCTGTAGCAATCCTCGACAGTATCAACTATAACCCTGATGGCATAAAGGTCATGCACATCCTCGAACCTCAGGTTTTTCCTCTTCATCTTCTTGTAGATGCTGTAGAAATGCTTTGCCCTGCCATAGACAGTTACCTTCATGCCCTTTTCCTCAAGCTTCTTCTGGATATCCTCGACTATCCTTTTCACTTCCTTCTCACGCTCAGGGAGGGTCTTGTTGATGCGGCGCTTCAGCTCCTGGTAGACAGTGGGCTCAAGATATCTCAGGCTGAGGTCCTCAAGCTCGGATTTTATGGAATGCATCCCCAGCTTGTATGCTATGGGCGCATAAATGTCAAGTGTCTCCCGGGCTGTACGTATCTGGTGCTCCTTTGGGGCATACTTGAGCGTGCGCATGTTATGCAGCCTGTCAATTATTTTGATGATGATGACACGGATGTCCTTTGTGGTTGCAAGTATGACCTTCCTGAGGTTTTCAGCCTTCTCCTCCTCGGCTGCGTCGAGGTCAATCTCATTTATCTTGGTAACGCCCTCCACAAGGGAAAACACTTCCTCGCCGAATATCCTTGCAACGTCCTCTCCCTTGACATTCGTGTCCTCAAGCACGTCATGCAGCAATCCTGCGACAATGCTCTCGGTGTCCAGGCCCAGCTCGGAAAGAATAAAAGCAACCTCAAGAACGTGGCTGAAATACGGCTCTCCAGAGAACCGCTTCTGGCCGTAATGGGCAGCCCTTGCAAAGTCATAGGCTTCCCGTATCTCAGCAAGCTTTACCTTCGGATTGTGCCTCTTCAGCTCATTCATGAATGCCTGGGCGTCCATGCCCTGGGTCCTGTACTCCTTGGTCATCTCTGTAATCGGGACCACCAGCGGCAATTCCCTTCTGGTTCCGCGAAAGAAGTCTCTGCTGTTCTGCAAAATCCTTTTCATAATCAACCCTCAACGGCCTTTTGTATAAGAGAGCTTTTTTTATTCATAAAGGTTATGGTAGAATCTTTATAAATACTTGCTGAGGATATAGTCGTTGGCTCTCTTCAGCAGGCTTCTTGTGTTGTCAAATGTAAGCCTGGCCAGGGCCTCGCCATAAGGCAGCCACGCAAAGGCAATATGCTCATCTGACAGTGTTACAGGACTTGAATCCGTCCTTCCAGGGAAAAAGACCACTTCCTTGTCTATCCTCTTTTCCCTGAGAAAATGGTACTTAACCTTACAACGGTATTCCAGACGCTCAACAGAGGCTATCCCGGTCTCCTCACGGAATTCCCGCATTGCAGCCTCCTGCAGGGTTTCTCCCTTTTCAACCCTGCCTTTCGGGAAGCTCCAGTGGTTTCCGTCCCTGTGCTGCAGCAGCAGGTAGACAGGCTTGCCTTTGTCCAGCCGGAATGGGATTATGCCGGCAGCTCTCTGGTTGGTCATGAGCCCAAAGTGTGCTATCTGGTTAATATAATTTGTCCCAAAAACAGGGCTGTTTGCCGTCGGTGGCAGGCCAACAAAAAAGAGCAACATTTAAATATGTGTGGAGGATAAGCAGGCTTATATGTCTGATTTTTTCGACGAAATTGGGAGGTACTGAAAAAATGGCTCAAGAAGTAGCAAAAGTAGGAGTGAAAAAAGAGAAGGGCTGGCTGTATTTCATCGACAGGCACGGAGACGTGTCCAGGGCGAAAATGGCCAGGGGAAGAAAGAGGACCGGCAGCAAGAAAATTGAAAAAGTTGCCAAGGTTGGGGTGAAGAAGAAAGCTGGCTATCTTTACTTCATCGACAAGAAAGGAAACGTTTCCGCAGCCAAAATGAGCCGTGGCGGAAGGAAGAGAAAAGCCAAGAAAGCCAAAAAGAAGTCTGGCTCAAGGAAGAGAAAGTGACGATAAGCTTATCTCTTTTTTTTCTTTTTTCTTTTTGCTGAAAATACTTTATCTGCCTCATCAAGGTATTCATTCACCCTGGAAAGTATAGAATTCAGCAGGAACAGTTCCACCTTCTCAGCAAACAGTTTCCTCAGGCTGTCGAATTCCACAATTCGATAATGATTCTTCAATTTTTCGACCAGAAGCAGCGCCCGAATCCTCTTTATCTGGCGCCTTATGTTGGAGCTTGCAATCCCGGCAAGCTGAGCCCTATAGCGCTTTCTCGAGGAAATCACCCTTCCCTCAATCTCGCTGGAGGTCAGCCACTCCTTCTTCTGTTTAGCCTTGAGCAGAACCAAAAGCACATCAGTCACAACATCCCTGGAATCCCCGGGCTGCAGCAGGCCCAGGCTCAGGCAGATCTTTTTTGCCAGTTCCCTGTCCCTGACATTGCCGGGCTTCTCATACTTCCTCAGAGTCAGCTCAGATAACGGCGTGTCGCGGCTCACCTTTTTCATGCTTAAAAGTTTTAGCATACTATCTTTAAAAAGGTTTGCACAAACTTGCGCCGCAATATTTTTATATCCAGACCTGTTTTGAGACAGCATGGATAAAGTTAAAGCGATGAGCTAAGGTTTTTCTTCAGTACAGATTTATTTCCGACTATGGCAATTCTTGACAAAAAAATCGAGGACTTCAGGTATGAGCCGGGCATGACGGCCGCAGAGCTAGTTGAAAGGCTCGGCAAAATCGGGTACCAGAGCATACATTTGAAGCAGGCAGCAGACATTATCCTCAAAATGAAGAAAAAAAGGGCAAAGATTTTCCTCACTTTTACAAGCAACATGGGTTCTTCAGGATTGCGGGGCCTGTTTGCCCAGCTGATTTCGATGAGGTTCATGGATGTGGTTATCACCACTGTCGGCTCCATTGAGGAAGACTTAATCAAGAGCAAGTATTCGTTTTATGTGGGCAGTTTTGAGGCTGACGACAGGGCACTGGCAAAGGAAGGGGTCAACAGGATAGGGAACATATTCGTAACCAACGAAGCCTACGGCTCATTCGAGGAAATGATTCAGCCGATACTGCAGAAAATATATGACAAGAAAAAGTCCTGGACTGTATCCGAGTTCATACATGAGCTGGGCAGCTATGTAACCGACGAGAACAGCATTGTCTGCCAGGCAGCGAAAAACAGCGTCCCAATCTATTGTCCGGCCATAACCGATGGAAGCATGGGCTACCAGCTTTACCTGTTCCAGCAGAAGCACCCTGACTTTATTATTGACCCTGTCAGGGACATGGGCAAGCTGATATTTGAAACAAGTGAGGATGAAGAAAAGGGCGTCATTGTCCTGGGAGGGGGGGTGGCAAAGCATCACGCCATACTCGCCAACCTAATCAACGGCGGGATGAATTATGCAGTCTACATACAGACAGGAAACCCGGCTTCAGGCTCGCTCTCAAGCGCCACAACAGAGGAAGCCAAGAGCTGGGGCAAGATTAGGGAAGACAGCGACGCAGTGACTGTGATTGGGGATGCCACAATATTGTTCCCGCTTATTATGACAAATGTATTAGATAAATTAGGTGAGGAAAATGAAAAATAGCTGGAAATTTGGGCAAAGCTGCAGCATAGACCTGCACGGCTGCGACCATGAGCTGATGAAAGATCCCGCGGCCATGAAGGCTTATGTCAGAGGATTATGCAGTGAGATAAGGATGAAGCGGTATGGCCCGACTATTGTCGAAAGGCTGGGCAAAGGCAAATACAGGGGATATTCCCTTATGCAGCTAATCCACACTTCGACAATTATAGCCCATTTTGACGAGAAGGTAGACAGGGCATTCATTGACCTGATAAGCGTGAAGGAATACAGTCCGAGGCATGTCGCTGAGTTCAGCAGGAAGTTTTTCCGTGCGAGGAAGGCCAGAATAAAATCCTTTGACAGAATATAAGCTCACAGCGACAATATCACCAACGCCGCTATGATGGCTGCCACGCCAACTGCCTGGGACTTAAGCAGCCGTTCCCTTAGAAAAACAAATGCGAGAACCACGGTCACAGCAGGGAATGTCGCCCCAATTGGAGCCACGACAGCAGTCAGCTCAAGCAAAAGCCCGCCTGAAAATGCGAGGAAGCCGATACTATCAAAGACGCCAATCAGGAATACAATCCTCGGGATTTCCGCAAGCCTGAAATTGATTTCTTTATGGCCGAATGCCAGCGTGAAAAAGGCCAGGAATATATTGGCCAGCAATGCAGGTATGTACCAGTTTGACTTTGATACTGCCACGCTGTAGACTGTAAGGAAAACCCCCCAGGCAAACATTGAGAAAAGCCCATACTCGATTCCTATCGCAAGCTTCTTTCTGGAAATCCTTGCACGAACCAGGTCATTGTAGTCAAAGGCCACAAGCAAAACCCCGAGTATCAAGAATCCTGCAGCAACGCCCTGAATCGCAGTTATCCTTTCCTTGAGAAACACTATGCTCAGCACGAGGGCAACCAGGCCCCAGCCTGAGGCTATCGGGCTTATTATCGATACCTTGCTCTTTTTTATGCCTGTGTAATAGGCCCTGTAAGCCAGGAAGCTAAGAAGGCCAAGCGGTAACAGCCACAGCCAGACTTTTGCTCCTGCAGCTATCAGGTTTTGGTTGAAAACGCCGACTAGTATGAGCAAAGCTATGCTGACCAGCTGAGCCCAGAACATTGTAGTAAGTATTGTTGCCCGCTTAAGCGAAATAGCAGTAACAAAGTCTGCTAGGCCCCATCCAGCCATGGCAAGAATGCCGAGCAGGATTCCCCCGGTTAAAGCCATGAACTGACAGTTTTTCCGGCGGTTTTTATATTTTCCCAAAAGCCTTAAAAACAGCCTTTGTTTCCTTAGAGGCATGGACAAATCATTATTCATGCCTCCGTTCAACTTCGGCGCTCTCTGGGAGGATTACTCGGAATATGAGAAGAGCGGGGTAGTGGTGCTGCCGGTGCCCTATGACGGTACAGCCACTTACAAGAAGGGCACAGGGGAGGGCCCTTACGCAATAATAAAGGCGAGCAGGGACCTTG
>JAGVYJ010000004.1 GCA_018303315.1 Candidatus Woesearchaeota archaeon
TAGCCGGAAGACATCAGTGAGGCAATGTCACTGATTCTGCCGAGTGCATTTCGGTCAGGGGCATAAACCGGCAGTGGAAGAGCCTTTTCCAGTGCCCGCTGCAAAACCTGTTCCTGCATACCCCTGAATGCCTGCTCATCCTTCTGTAATACTTGCCGTGCATTCCTGAAGAATTCAGGATTCCGGCTCGGACTTTTTAACACTCTCACATCTACTTCAGTTACCATTCTATCACCCCTTTTTTAATTCGCTAGAGCCACCACCAAGTGCTGGCTCCCATCATAATGATCATCAATGCTCTTTATTGAAAAGTGAGGTATAAGCAGCGAGGTAAGGGCTTCTCTCGAGTATTTGTGCACAAGAGGGTTTAATTGGAACTCGAGCGGCATAGAGGAGATAAGCCCGTTTGAGAGTCTCACAGGCAAAGCGTTCAGGCATTCCTTTGGCAGCCTTGAAGTATATTCAGCTACATTTTTGAAAAAATCCGCAATGCCAAGATTTCCGCCCTCAAACTGCGTAACCAGATTTTCTATTGCCAACGCATAACTCATAAGCTGAGGGGGAATGCTGACCTGATCTCGAAGCCATTCCTGGAATTTGTCTGAGTATACAGCGCGAATATTTTTCCTTGCAAGAACCTCCAGGTCAAAATCCGGCCTGAATGCAGACAATATCAGGCCCCCACCAGGCTGCAATATGGCTCTTAATTGCGACATTGCCGATACAGCCTGGTCCGGAGAGACATAATGGAAAGCATTGTGCATTGTAACGACGGATGCTGAACCTTCCTCGACAATGTCGGTCAAAGTTGATGTGCTCCCCTGATAAATCTGTACAGAATCAGAATCTGCAAACCTCTTCCTTGACAGCTTGACCATCGCTCCAGATGGCTCAATTCCTATGTAGTCTGGGCCTGGCACAGTCTTAAGCATCACATCTATAAGATTTCCTGAGCCAGAGCCCACATCAACATGCACAGGTCTTCGCCCGGAAAATTTAGCGGAATAGAGAAAAAAAGCAATAAGTCCTGCAAATTTAGAGTAGGATTCGGCTATTATGGGTATTTGCAGATTCGGGTTTGTGTAGTAAGTGTCAGGCAACAAAGCATATTCATCAAAAACAGCTGTTACAGACTTTGAATGAGCATCTGTTGCTGTCAAAGCATTCAATCCCCCACGTTTCTAGTCCCCATTGGTCACAAAATTTCACTTATCAATCGTTATGTCTGGCTTGGGATTACATAAATTTCACGCATGATAAGCTGCAATTTTTAGACGATATTTTTCAAATAAGCATGTTTCAGGATAACTTTTTCAGATTTGATTTCAGAAGAAGACAGTAAAGCTTATCTTTGCAATGCGTAACAACTTTCTGGAGTTACGACAGGTCAATACTGGAAAGTGAGGACTATCCAAGCCCTTTCCACTCGGTTTCCTTCACGTTTTTCAGCCGGTTCTCGTATCTGGCCATGACAAACAGAAGAGAGGAAAGCCTGTTGAGGTAAGGTATGACTGCCGGATTGATTTTGTCCCTTTCCTTCAGCATTACAGCCCTTCTTTCAGTTCTCCGGCACATCACCCTTGCCAGATGTATGTATGCGGAAGCCTCTGAGCCACCCGGAAGTATGAATTTCCTGAGCTCAGGAAGCTTGGCATTCATGCCATCTGTCCACTGCTCAAGCTCTGTCGCATGCCTGCTTTCTACCCTTGGCACATTGGCCTTTGAGTTTAAAGGCGTTGCCAGGTCAGAGCCAACCACGAACAGCGCATTCTGGATTTGCTCAAGAATAATCCCTGACTTTCTGCTGGCGAAAACCCTGCACAGCCCTATTAAAGAGTTGAGTTCATCAACGCAGCCAAGGGTTTCAATCCTGAGAACGCTCTTCTTTACCCTTTGGCCGCTGAACAGGTCTGTCTCGCCCTCATCCCCCCTGCCTGTATAAGGAACAGCAGCCATAAGGCAGGGAGACCTGTTTCCTTAAATAAAAGTATCGCTAGGTATTTAAATTCAGGCTCTTATAAGCTCTTTATGCTTAGGGTTGGCGGCTATCCCTGCGCTGAGGAAGGCGACATAGAACGTCTTATTAACTCCCTTGCAGAGAGGGCTACTGACCTTGGCAATGGCTTTGCTTATATCCCTCTGGGCTGGGACATTATTTTCAACAATGCCAACCTTCACAGGGTGACCCTTGCTGCCGGCCTATATATCGACCCTTCTGGAAGGATTGTTCAGTACGAGATATTCCGCTTTGACCCATATGACCCAGATGGGTGGGTTAACAGGGATTTATACAGGATGGAGTCTATCCAGGCTCTTGGCCTTGTCCGGATAAGAAAGCTGCCTGGCAGCAGGACTGAAGAGCATCATTCCTTTGAGCTGCCTGACAGGGCTCTGGAGACAGCTTGATCGGCCTTCCTTGACTGTCTAAGCAAAAATCGGAATTTTTACAGGCTGCATGGAGGGATATTTCTTTCTCTCTTCAGTGCTTACTCTAAGTATTCCAAACCCTTCTAATAGCTTGATATCCCGGTAAACTGCCTCATAACTCCTCCCCAATTCTTTTGCAATCTGGTATATGTTTTTGGGTTCGGAGTGTTTTATCTCTAAAAGCAGGTTAATCTTTTGAGGGCTGAAGATTTTTGAAAAAATTTCTGGGGAAATTACTATCGTTTTTTCTGCTTCATTTATCTTTTTCTTTCCTTTGAGAATATCTGCCACATGTTTATTGTCTTCTTTCATCTTTTGCTTTACATCAGCAACAATTTCAATCTTAACCATTCTTATCACCTTATAGTCTTCTTAACTCTTCTCCCAGTCTCATTGTGTATTCTTCAGCTTCTTCAAAGCTTAATTCCTTAAATACAACCTTCTTTCTTCCGTGTTTGTGAATATGGGTGCCAATCTCATTCTTATCATGCTTATAGTTGTCTATTCTGCAAACTTCAATCCATTCATTGTTCCTAAATACCAGGTATTGATAAGCGAATTTCAAACCGTCGGGGAAGCTTGTTTCTTTTCGGACTTTATACAATCTCTTTATCAGCCTTGCGTCCTCTGCCAAAATTATATCCTGATTTATTATGATACTCATCTATATAACCTTTCATATCATATATGATGTCATAGGTCATATATAAATATTCTCTTTGAAGAGAATTAGTGAGCGCTTAGTTAAAGATAAGCATGAAATCTCCGAAATCATTTCGAATATTCCAAATATTACACCAGTTTGCAAGATTTCATAAGGAGTATAACGCCGCGGGGGAGACTTTCCTTGTGGTTGACTGATAATTGCCCTGCAAACAAGTCAGTCGTTCTGAGGGGCCAAGCAAAGCGAGTGCCCCTCATTGTACAGGGGCGTGGCAGTCTGCCACAATTTTGAACTCCCGTGTCCCGAAGGACATTGGATCAATGCAGGCCAGTGCAGGTCTCATAAGGACATGCGCCCTTAGCAATCCAACGCAATGGCCAGGCTATGCGACCGCGGCATAGCTTTGAAGAATCCGAGCGTGGTTTTTAAAGCTTTTTATCCTGCTGCAAGCCGGGAATATTCCTTTCAGGACCTGAAAATAGGACATTATATTGCAACTATGTTTTTCATTCAACAGGAATAACATTTATAAATGCATTCTTGATTCCGGGCTAATACGATGGACAAACCGGCAAAGCCCAATACCCCTGCAAATGTTCTTGAAAGGCTTAACAGCACATTCACTGATTTGGAGACTGCTGCCCTTGAACTTGAAGGACGTGGCTTGGGCAACAGGATTGGACAGGAGCTTAAAGGCAGCCTTACCTCTTTCCTGGAAGGCTATGGTTTGTTAATAGATGGCAGAATGCCAGAAACTGAATCTGAGCTGGCTGGGATACTATCAGGCCATGGCCAGCAGGCTCTGGATGGCATTGAGGGTTGTGCTAGGCTGGTTGCAAAGGTTTCCAACTACACTTATGAGGGAGATAATCCCTTAATTTATCTGTTGGGCCTGAATCAGGTATTGCAAGGTTTGCCATTGGCGCAGCTGGGCTCGACGCCAAACAAACTAGCGATACCGACAGAGCACAGGACAGTAAGGGACAGGATTTCAGACGCGATTTCAGCCAGCGGGTATGCTGTGAGGTTGGGCAGAGAAGTGCCAAATTATATGCTTGAGATGCTCAGAGAAACTTTACCTGGAATAGCGGGAGAACTCAAGAGCCATGGCCAAGATGTTTACATGAGATTCCTGGATGGCGCATTAGGCTACCTGCACGGTATTGCAGTCGATTCAATGTCACCCTCTAAAGAACTTCCAAGCCTTGAGGAAGTTGCAGAAAAGCTTACGGGTATCGCTAAGGAAGTTGTGCCAAATGCCGATTATAGTATTAGCAACAGCCGGTTCATTGAATACGCGAGCAGCCCGAATCCTGTAAAAGCATTTGCCAGCCATTTCGGTGCTCCTGTTGTTGCAGTGGGTGCTGGCAGGGAAAGACACGGAATAAGAACTAATGTTGAGCTATATGTAGGAGATTCAGGGAGCCCTCAGAGAGTTAACGTTGTTTTTCATCAAAATGGATTACCGAATGCTGCTGTGGAAGGCTTAATAAGATTGCAGCAGGAATGCGCAGAAAGTCTGCCGAGCAGCAGTCCCCTAGCCCGGGTTAATGGCATGGCTGGCCATCTTCTAGGCGATTTATTACGATAAGATAAAGAAAATTTCGCTGCTTGTTTTCCCGCCTTTCTTGCTTTTTCCAAGCCCAAAGCTTTTTAAAGAAGGATAATTTCTTCAGAACCATAGCGGGGTAGGGCAGCCAGGAGTGCCCGGTGGGCTCATAACCCACAGGTCAGTGGTTCAAATCCACTCCCCGCTACTTATTCGTTCTTGTTATTATCGTTGTAGTCGTTCCGCTACTTTCTGAACTTCGGAAGCACCCAGAAGGCAAAAACAGCGAATATGGCTATTACAACCCAGAACGCGAGCAAATCAATCATTCCCAGAAGCAGGAGAACGAAGTTTGCGATGACAGCAACCACAGCTATTATGCTAAGCCCCTTGATTGCAAAAGACAGGTCCATGAAGAAAGCAAAGTGACAAAGATTTAAAAAGTTGCCCCTCATTTGGTAACGCCATGAAAGTGCTAGGCATAGATGAAGCCGGAAGGGGCCCTGTTGTCGGCCCGATGGTGATTGCCGGCGCCATGATTGAGGAAAAGAACCTGCCTATTCTTGAAAAAATTGATGTAAAGGACTCGAAGCTTTTAAGTCCGGCACAGAGAAGAGCCATTGCAAAGGAACTTGTCAAGGTGCTGGACAGCTTTGAGGTAAGGGTTATTGGCCCGGAGCTTATAGACCAGGCCCTGAATGATCCGCACTCAAACCTGAACAAGCTCGAGCTTGCCACATTTGCCTCCATCACAAACCAGATGAACCCTGACAAGGTCATTGTGGACTGCCCCAGCGTGAATGACAAGAAATTCCTTGGGGAAATTAAGCAGAAGCTCGACCACAAAAGAGACGTCATAGCAGAGCACAAGGCCGACTCAAAGTACCTAATCGTGGGTGCTGCCTCAATTTTGGCCAAGGAGAGGAGGGAAGAGGAGATAAAGAAGATAAAGGACAAAATCGGCATTGACTTCGGCTCAGGCTACCTCTCAGACCCAAGGACAAGCATTTTCATGCAGCAGAACTTCAAGACCTACCCGGAAATATTCAGGAAAACCTGGGCGCCATACAAGGAGCTTATGAGCGGCAAGCACCAGAAGAAGCTTGACGAGTTCTAGCATAAACCTTTATAAACCAATGAGTCCCGTAAAAGGGTTGAAAAGAGGTCACCATGGTTGATTTCCTGGGTTTTAACAACACAACCGGATTATTGGCTTTCCTGGCTCTAATCCCGTTTGCTGTGCTCTATTTAATGAGGCCCAAGCCACAGGACAAGGTTGTGCCCAGCCTGATGTTCTTCCTGCGCACAGGCACCAGCATGCGAACAAGGAATTTTCTGAGGAACCTGCTCCGGGACCTTGTCGTGTTTATTCAGCTCCTTATAATCCTGGCAGCCGCGTTTGCGGCAGCCGAGCCCTTCCTCCAGGTGCCAGGCGTCGGGAGCTCAGGCAATGTTGTGCTGGTGATTGACGCTTCAGCAAGCATGAAGGCCAAGTATGGTTCAGGGACAAGGTTTGATGAAGCAAAGGCAGAAGCCCTGAAGCGGGTTGGCAGGACTACGAGCATAGTGCTTGCCAAGGCAATACCTGAAATCATTCTGGCAGATGGCTCAAGGGGCGAGGCCAGGAATACTGTCAGCAGCATCACGGCAACTGACACTCCGACAAATATCGGGGATGCGTTGCTTAAGGCAGAGCAGCTGCTGGAGGGCAGCTCTGGAAAAGTAATCGTAATAAGTGATTTAAGGGCCACGCATGGCCCCGATCCCCTTGTTGTGAAGCAGCGCCTTGCCGCGAAGGGAATTGAGACAGAATTCATACCTGTTGCCAAGGATACAGAAAACGTGGCAATCATTAACCTTGACATTGGACAGAACCAGAGCAAGGTCTTTGTGAAGAATTACAATCCTGAGGCAAGGAAAATCACGCTTCAGGTCAGGAACAACAGGAAAGAGATTTTCAGCGAGGCAAGGCAGATAGCTGCTAATTCAATAGAAGTCTTCACTGTGCCTGTGGAGAAAGGGGTGAACGAGGTAACAATACCAGAGCGGGATGACCTCATGAGTGACAATGCAGCATTCATCAGCCGGCCGTTGAGGGACAAGATAAGGGTGCTGCTGGTGACCAACAAGGAATCCACAAATATCCGCACAGCACTGGAATCCTCGTCCAATATTGAACTGAGCGTGTCAGTTCCTCCTGTGATTCCCGACCTCAATTATGACGTTATTGTTTTGCATCAGTTTGACAAGAAGTTCATGCTTCCCGGCTTTTACTCTGACATGAGGGACAGGGTTGGGCAGGGCGCTGGCATTGTGATTACCGGCCAGAACGACCTTGCCGGGATTAATGAGCTTGCCGATCTCCTCCCTGTGAAACTGGAGGAGCTTGTCCAGCAGGAAACCGGCATTGTCACCGAACTTGATACAGACCTCACCCATGAAGCTGTATTCGGGGAGTCAGGCAGGTATCTGAGGTCAGCAGCGAAGGGAAACGCCATTGTTTTTGCATCGGCAGAGGATGGCAGCCCCATGCTTGCGCAGGGCACTGTCGGTTCAGGGACAGTTTTCTATTATGGGATATTTGACGACACCTCAGGCTTCCGCGGAACAACCCAATACCCTGTTTTCTGGAACAAGGTAATAAAGCAGCTTGGCAGGGCTGAAAGCATTGAGGACTTTAACTTCAATACGGAAAAGGTCTTTTCCAGGAATGCCGCCCAGGGCCAGGATTCCAGGCTATTCCTCGACCAGATAGGGGTCTATGAGCTTGGCGACCGGGAAGTTGCAGCCAATCTCCTCAACGAGCAGGAATCCGACCTTTCCGCTGAGGGCAATGCGCTCCTGGATGAAGCAGTGGCCGGACATGTTGAAGGTGAGAGCCAGAGCAGGAATGTGCCCATTGACCATTATCTTGCAATAGCTGTTCTGATTCTTCTGTTCATGGAGTTGCTGTACATCAAGAGGAGGGGCGACTTATGAGCCTCGCATTTCAGGAACCACGGGCTCTTGTCCTGATAATTCCTCTGGCTGTTGCGGCAGTGTTCATTATCACAAGGCAGCCGGTAAGGTTCGCAAGCCCGATGGAAAAAATTAGGTATTACAGCTCACGCCGGGGCTACCGGATTTTCCTCATTTCATCAAGAATAATGCTTATTATCGCCCTGTTGCTGGCCCTTGCGGACCCTTTCACCGTTACGTCAAGGACAGTCGTTGGCGACCCCAAACTCACCATTCTTGTTGACGAATCAGATTCGATGCAGGTTTTGGACACAGGCGTCGTTGCGCAGCTCAAGGCCCAGCTTGAGCAGCAGTTCCCTGTTGAGGTCAAGACAATCGGTGCCGGGACAACTTCCCCACTGGGAGACAGCATACTGAGCAACATAAGGGGCCAGGATTCCAGCCTGCTTGTCTCGGATGCCAACAGCAACTTTGGCAGAAGCCTGCTTGACATAATGATGTTCGCATCCCAGATAAATTCGACAATCAATGCCCTTTCCCTCAATACAAAGGCAGACGATACCAGCGTGCAGATTATTGGCCCTGCGCGAACCACAGCTGACTTCGACAACAAGTTCCTGATAATCGTCAACCAGACTGGCAGCAGGCAGGACTACACGCTGCAGGTCAGGCTGGACGGGAGCTCAGTATATAATGCCCAGAAGTCAGGCGGCTTCATTACTGAGTTTCAGCGCAGGCTGCCCGAAGGCTACCATTCGCTTGAAGCCACAATAACCATACAGAAAGACCTCTTCCCGCAGAACAATGTATTCTACAAGACAGTGAAGGTGGAGCCTAAGCCCAAGATACTGTACATTGCCAAGGAATCAAGCAGCCCCATGCTTGACGTGCTCAGGCAGTTGTATATAGTTACCTCCAGCTCTTCTCTTCCTGCGGAATTCAACCAGTATTCAGCGGTGGTGCTTAATGACTACCCTCTTGATGAGCTAAGCAGAGACCACGTTGACAGGCTGCGCTCATACGTGCTGGACGGCAACGGGCTTTACGTGATAGGGGGAAAAGAATCCTTTGATACAGGCACATCCAAGTCTGACGAGCAGAAGCTCTTTGAGTCAATGCTCCCTGTCCAGGTCGGCCAGGGTACAAGGGAGCAGAAAAAGGATGTTAATGTTGTCATTGCCCTTGACATTTCACAGAGCGGCGGGCAGGGCTTCTGGAAGAACCTGCCTGACGTGCAGGGCGTCACGGATGTTGGCAAGGCACTGGCGATTTCCATAAGCAGGGACATCAGGAGAAACGACAACCTTGGAGTGATTGCATTCAACTCAGAGGCATATGTTATCTCGCCGATGACCAAGAAGGAGCAGAAGCCTGATTTGGAGGAGCAGATAGCAAGGCTTCAGAACTCCGGGATAACCTATCTTTATGCAGGAATCGACGAGGCCAGAAAGCTTCTCAGGACTACGCAGGGCAGCAAGTACATAATTCTCATCACGGATGGTAATACCATCACGAGCCCTGTTGATACCAGGCCTGAGACCTACAGGTCAGCCAAGGATGCTGAAAGGGAAGGCATAAAGATATTCACAGTGGGCTTTGACAATGAGATCACCACAAACGGGGACGTGTTGAGGAAAATCTCTGAATTCGGCGACGGGAGCTTTTTCCTGCCGGATGAGAGGCACCGCATAAAGCTGGCATTCGGGCCGCCCGACCCCAGTGAGCCGGACGAAGAGAACCTTGGCATTTCAATCCTCAATGGCCATCATTTCATCACTGAATCAGTTGAGCCTTTCGGGAAGGTCAGCGGTTTTAACGTGGTGGTGCCAAAGAGCAACGCCCAGCTGCTGGTGACCAGCGCCAACGGTGATCCGCTGATGTCAGTCTGGAGGTTCGGGCTGGGGCGGGTTGTTGTGCTGTCTACTGATGACGGCAGGGCCTGGGCCCAGGACCTTCTGAATAAGAGGAACTCTGTCCTTATAGCAAGGTCTGTGAACTGGGCAGTCGGGGACCTCAACAGGAAGAAGGAGTTTGACGTTGACATACGGGATGTGTCCCTCCCTGACCAGGTTGAGATTAATGTCAAGAGCACTTCCCTGCCCAATGCACAGGGACTGAGTTTTTACAAATCTGACGAAAACCTGTACACCGCCCATTTCTCAGCCGGCAAGCCTGGGATATATGACTTCCTCGGCGCCAAGGTGGCGGTGAATTCATACCAGGAGTACCAGCAGGTGGGCCAGAATCCTTCATTGGACGCTTACATGTCACTTACAGGCGGCAAGGTCTTCAGGCCTGACGAAGTGCAGGCAATTGCAGACAAGGTAAGGCAGGATTCCATCACCACCCAGACAAGGATCCGGGGCTTCAGATGGCTCCTGCTGATTATAGCCATTGCTGTGCTGCTCATCGAAATACTTTTCAGGCGTATTATAGAGGACAGACTTAAGAACAAAAGTTTATATACTAAGAATCTGGCAAGATAAGCTGTAAAAATGGTCTATGTGAGGAATAACGTTAACATAATACTGGTTCTGGCCCTGGTGCTGAGCCTGCTGATGCTGGCTGGATTGACTACAATTTACCAGAGCAGCTACCGAGATTTGAGCAGCAACTTTGACAAGACTTCCACAGGCTTGAAGGAGACGGGCAGGAATCTTACCAAAACCCAGAAGGAGCTTGACCAGCTGACGGCAACGGTTCAGCTTCGCACTGCTGACACTGACAAGTTCAACAAGCTGTATACCGACCTTCTGGTCGTCAAGGGAAGCCTGGAAACAGAGCTGGACAAGGCCAAGACGCAGCTTAAGGATACCAACGAGCAGCTGCTCAAGAAGATTGTGGAGCTGCAGAACGCGCAGGGCACGATAGCAACGTTAAGCCTCAGCCTTTCCGATGCCCAAAATGAGATTGACCGGCTGAATGACCGGGTTGCTGAATTGGAAGCCCAGGTAGCGGAGCTTAGCAACTAAGATGGAATCTTTCAGCAAAGTGCTTGAGGATACGCGCATGAGCATCAACAAGATACTCATCCTTGATGCGTCCCTTGTTGGCATACTTGCTTTCCTGCTTATTTTCTGGATTCTCTCTTTCCTGAACATTCCGCTGCTGAATCCTTACTATGCGCTTGTGCCGGCTGCCGTTGTATTTATTGCAGTGCTGATAAGGAAGTTCAGGACAAACAAGATACTGGAGATTGAGAAGAGATACCCGAGCATGGATGAAGCCCTGAGGACAGCAAGCGACAATGCCAACAGGAACAATCAGGTAGTAAGAGATCTTCAGGCTGAGATTCTGACCCAGCTCAGGAGCGTTGAGGTGGCGGCATTCGCCGAGCCCCGCACCATTTATGTGCAGACAGTGCTCATAGGCCTTCTCTGCTTTGCGATAGTGTTTTCAGCCCCTCTCAGTGTGACATTTACCCATGCTGCAGGCGGCATTCTTGATAAAATTCCGAAAACCTTAAATTTGGGCCATAATACAGATAGTCCTGACCCGGAGAATGATGGGCAGAAGCCTTTCTTCTCCAACATGGTTACTGCTGTGACTGATGCCTTGTTTGGCCAGCCCAGCGTGGCCAAGATAGGGGATAAGGAGCTGGAAGCCCAGCTGACACCGCAGGGAACTGAGCTGGATGTCAGGAATGTCCAGGATGTCCAGGGAAGGGACTTCACCGACACCCTGCCGAATGAGGTTTATGCCAGGGCATCTGAGGCATATGAAGAGAACATCCAGAAAGACGAGCAGGAATTGATTAAGAATTACTTTGAGAAGATTGCAGACAACCCATGACCACATACAAAAAAGTGTTCGATGACCTGTTCAGCGAGATGAGCAAGGTTATAGTCGGCCAGGATGAGGTTATCCAGCAGCTTGTGATTGCCATCATGGCAAACTCCAACGCGCTCCTGGAAGGTTATCCGGGTGTTGCCAAGACCATGATGGTTAAAACCCTTGCCAAACTCATGGACCTCAAGTTCTCCAGGATTCAGAACACACCGGACCTTATGCCCTCTGATATCACAGGCACCAACATTATTGAGGAGCAGGCCGGCAAGAGACAGTTCAAGTTCCAGCCAGGGCCGATATTTGCAAATGTTGTGCTTTCAGATGAGATTAACCGGGCCACGCCAAAGACCCAGTCAGCCCTACTGGAAGCAATGCAGGAGAAGCAGGTTACGATAGGGAACGTAACCTATAGG
>JAGVYJ010000075.1:0-1167 GCA_018303315.1 Candidatus Woesearchaeota archaeon
AGATTGCAGAGCTTGACAAGGAGAGGCTGCATAAGGCAGAGCTGCTTGGAAAGGAGCGCCTGAAGGATTATGCCAGCCTCTCGCAGGATGAGCTGGAGGAAAAGCTGGACAGCCTGAAAGTTGTGATGTCAGAGAAAGACGAGCTTGTCAGGAAACGGGTTGTTGCCAAGACTGAGTTGGAAGCTGCAAGGAGAGCCTATACGGCGGCAAAGGAGCGGTATGACAGGCTCCGTGATGAGTACAAAGAAGGGAAAGATCATATTGACGAAATACATGAGAGGGTAAGTGCCTGCAGGAACGATACAAGTGCTAGCTGCAGGGAGTTAAGGGATGAAGCATTCCAGAATTCAAAGGAGTTGCTGACAAAGGCTGCTGACAGGGCGATAGCGCACCTTGAAAAACTGAAGAGCAGGGTTGAGGAATCCAATGATTTGAGTGCTGACAGGGCTTCTGAAATTGTCAGTAACATCGACGACGAGATATTCTCAATCTTTGCAAGTAAGGCAAAGATAGAAGCTGCCTCCACCTCTGAGGAGCTTCGTGATGCGGGGAAGGAGCTGAAGCGCGCACTGAATGACATTAATCAGGTAGTCCAGATACACAAAAGGGAATGGACACATGCCAGCACAGGCGAAATTGTTACAAGGGCCGAGCTTCTGGAGCGCCGGCTTGAAAGGGTGCTGGCATATGCTGATGAGCAGAACATTGACACCAGCGATTTGGATGTATTGTCTGCCAGTTTCAGTGAGCATGTCCTGGCAGCCAGGACAGCCCATAAGAATGCAGAAGCTCATCTTGAAGTGGCCAGAAATGCAGACACGAATGAGGAAAGAGTGGCTGCGATAAAGAAAGCCAGGGATTTCGACCATACTGCCCAGGATGAGCTTAAGCAGGCAACTGAGGTACTGCAGGAGATTACGCATAAAGTGAAAGAGGCCGGATTGGAGATTAATGAGGATGCCCTCAGCGATACTGATGAGAGCCTCGGCATTTCTGATGATCCGCTGGAAGATGATGAAATTGCGGTTGTGGAGCCGTCAAATGACACTGTGGGTGAAAATGATGAATAAGCTGCTTGTCATTGCAGGATTGATTGTTATAGTAACTTTAGTCGGGTGCAAGGCTTCACCGGAGGTCAGCCAGGAGCCAGGCGGAGGCACCCCGAGG
>JAGVYJ010000075.1:1193-4515 GCA_018303315.1 Candidatus Woesearchaeota archaeon
GCAGCGCCTGCCACTGATGTCAACCAGCTTACGCAGGACGTGGCCAGCGCCGATTCTGACATTCCTGAGGATGAGCTTGAAAACCTCAGCTCGGACATTGACAGCATTTTGTCAGTGCTTGAGTAAACTTTTTAATTCTGCGGTTCTTCACCGAAGCCATGGCAGGCAAGGAAACCCTGGATTTGCATGTTTTCAAGGCCCTATCAACCCAGACAAGGCTCGATATTCTCAAAGAGATTTCTGAAAAGCCAAAAACCCTGACCGAGCTTGCCGGAAGGCTCAGGCTGTCCCCTTCCACTGTAAAGGAGCACCTGCAGAAGCTCGAAAAGGCAGGGCTGATAAAGGCTGACTCAGGCAGGAAATGGAAATATTACGAGCCAGGTCCGAAGGCATGGTTCCTTATCAGGCAGACAAGCACCAGCCCCTTTTGGATAGCGCTGGGCATTTTCGCAGTGTCAGTGTACGGGGCAGTTACCAGACTGGCGAATGTCGCGGTAGCGCCGGCAGCAGAGTCAACCCGGGCACTGGCTGCCCCTGCAATAATGCAGGAGCCCATTGTTCAGAGCACATCTGTCAGCCAGGATTTCTCCCTGTTTGTAGTCATCGCTGCCCTGGCCCTTGCCTACGCGATTTACTTTCTGAAACAGAGAAGCCTGTTTCGGTAGATGCCGAAACAACAATAAAGATTTATAAATTGCAAACCCTTCCTGAAAATCACCAATAATGAGGTGAGAACAATGAATAACAATATCGTGATTTCCGTTTTGGCAATGGGCCTTGTAATCGTTGCCCTTGTGCTGGCAGTGAACAATAGCGCTTCGCCTCAGCAGGACAAGCTCATACAGGTCTCTGGAGAAGCCTCGCTGACAACAATGCCAGACGAGGCTGTGGTATTGCTTGGGGTTGAGCACACCAGCGACACCGCCGAGCAGGCTCAGGCCATGGTTGCGCAGGACATCAATAATGTCATGGCTGCACTGAAAAACCAGGGCATACCTGAAAACAAGATAGAGACAAGCTCTTTCCAGGTTTACCCAAGGCAGGAATGGAACCAGAGAGAGCAAAAGTACGAGCAGAAGGGCTTCACCGCATCGCATATGCTGAAAGTGACCTCAACCGAGGTGAACAGCGTCGGCCGACTATTGGATGCTGCAGTCAGCGCAGGAGCGAACAACATCCAGAGTGTTAGCTTCCAGCTCACCAGGGAAAGCCAGGCAGGAATCCGGAAGGAATTGCTGAAATTAGCTGGGGAGGATGCCAGGGCAAAGGCAGATGCCATGGCAGAAGGCCTTGGGGTCATGGTTGGCAGTGTGAGCTCTGCCCAGGAGTCAGGGCCGATATTCCTGCCTGTGATGTTCGGTGCAAAGGCACTCGCTGAAGCTGCGCCAAGCCAGATATCCCCGCAGAGTCTGGAGGTAAGTGCCTCTTTGCAGATAAGCTACCAGATAGTGTGAGCACCGGACACTGGACAGCATGGCGTGGCATATTTAAGCTGGCCTGGCCATTATAGATACAGGTTTGCCCCCAACACACCTTTTGTGTTTCTTTTTTTATTTTTACACACAAGAAAAAAAATCACGAGGTGAATGCCAATGCCAGTTGACCTGAGCCCTGAAACAATAAAGTCACTGTACTTCAAGAAGATTCGTGACATGAGCATGGACAGCTACTATCAGAACCAGGTAAATTTCAGATACGCCAAAGCGCAGGCAAGGATGCTCCGCGACAACACACACCTGTTCGAGATTTAATCGCATAACTTTTTAAATCCCATTCTTTCCAAATAAGTGCATGAGAAAAAGGGGTGGACAGGCAGCCATGGATTATCTGCTCACTTATGGGTGGGCTATGCTGATAATCCTCCTGGGGATTGGCATGTTCATTTACCTTGGATACACAGATCCGACAAGGATACTTCCGGAAAGGTGCGAATTCGAGTCAGGAACAGCCTGCAGGGAAGCACGGCTGAGCACCAACGGCCTCTACATTTCCACTCGCAATGATTTCGGAAGGGGCATCATTATTGCAAACATTACAGCAAACTCCAGGGAGCTTAACATAACATGCTCATACGATTTCCTCAACCCTCCTGACGGCAGCCCTGCATGGGAGGAATTATACGACAAATACGGAATGTATATCGAGGCCGGGAACTCGGATGACGTCTATTTATTGTGCAACAGGCCTATCCCCCAGGAACTGGCAAACTCCGGGAAAAAAAGACTTAACCTGAGCTTCAGCTATTATTATGACTCTGCAAACGTCCAGTATTCCCATCAGGCAACCGGAGACCTTTTCCTCAACATCGAAGCTACAGGCCCTGACCCGGCGTCTGTAAATCAGCCTGACATTCTTGCAACCACTCAGTGCAATGACGGGATTGACAATGATTTCGATGGACTTATAGACCTGAGCGACCCCGGCTGCATTGGCCATGGGGACTCCTCAGAGAAAGACCCCTCACTTGTCTGCGACAACGGCCTTGATGATGACGGCGATGGCAGGGCGGATTATCATATATCACCATCTGATTCAAGCGAGTATGGCGGGCAGTGCGACGACGGCACAGACAACGACTTGGACACATTTACCGACTGGTTCGGCGCTGGCAAGGATCCAGGCTGCGTGGATGGATATGATGCAAGTGAATATGGAGGGCAATGCGATAATGGCGTGGATGACGATGGAGACACCTTCACAGACTATCCCGATGATCCTGGCTGCTCCTCGTTGTCGGATTCAAGCGAATATGGAAATGCCTGCGACAACGGCATTGATGATGACGGCGACGGCGCGATTGACTTGGCCGACCCTGGCTGTTCAGACCTGACAGATAATGACGAGCATGGCCCGTGGCAGTGCGATGACGGAACAGACAATGATTTTGACTCATTGATTGACTGGAATGGCCTGACATCTCCGGCTTCCCCGGCTGACCCTGACTGCGGAGGCGTAGCAACAAACAATGAATGCATTCCCTCATGGACTCCTGCCGGAGGCGGCAATCACTGTGGCCAGGCATGGGTGCTTTCAGGCAGCCAGACAATTGCAGGAGTGCATACGGATGTGGGTCTGTTCCAGATAAACAGCGGAGTTACGGCTACTGTTTCCGGCCAGGCAGAACTGGAAGTTTATGCCGAGAATATAATCATTGGAGGTATTATAGATGCAAATTCAAAAGGGGGTGCTGGTGGAGGAGGAGGCGGGGGAGGAAGCTGCAGCAGCCCGGGAAGTGGTTGCGCTGGAGGAAACGGGATTGCAGGAGGGGGCTCAGGCGGCGGCACTGGCGGGGTTGGTGTGAGCTCAAGCGCCGGCGGACCTG
>JAGVYJ010000075.1:4576-5120 GCA_018303315.1 Candidatus Woesearchaeota archaeon
GGTAATGGAGGTCCCGGCGGGAGTTCTGCAGGACCATTTGATTCATCAACAATTACTTTGCCGGTCGATACAAGCGATATTTACTTAGGGGGAGGAGGAGCAGGAGGGGCAGGAGGGGCAGCTGGTGCAGCCAACACCCCACAGGGCTGGTCTGCCGGGGGAAGCGGAGGCTCAGGAGGAGCAGGCGGTGGAAGCATTCTGTTGGCAGCTTCACAAAATGCAAGTATTAGCGGCCAGTTGAATGCAAATGGTGCAAATGGAAACGGCGGTGGCTCTGCCGGAGGGGGAGTTAACGATGCTGGAGGTGGAGGAGCTGGGGGAGCGGGCGGCTCAGGCGGCGGAATACTTGTTTATTCCGAGAATAATATTTCTTTATCAGGTGCAACCTTTCAGGCATTTGGAGGCACTGGTGGGGGAGGTGGCGGAGGAGGTTCTGACACTGTAGACGGTAATTCAGGTGGGGGAGGTGGTGGAGGAGGAGCTGGAGGAGGAGGCGGCAGGGTTAAGATATACTATAAGGGAGTAAGCACTGGTTCGCCGGGTG
>JAGVYJ010000075.1:5140-6737 GCA_018303315.1 Candidatus Woesearchaeota archaeon
GTGTCAACATAAATGGGGGTGGCGGGGCAGGAGCCGGCGGCGGCCAGGATGGTGGTCAGAGCGGAAATGCCGGAGGGGTCGGTGCTTCAGGAACATATGTGAATCAGGACCTGGTGCCATAGAGCAGTTAATTTTATAAGCTTTCATCTGACACTCATGCTGATGCAGATAATTACCCCGAAAGAGTTTTTAGCCGAGAAAGAGTATTTTCTCAACCAGATTGAGGAGGGTGCCTTATTTGTTTACCCCACTGATACAATTTACGGAATAGGATGTGACGCCACTGCTGAAACCTCATGCGCAGAGGTGCAGAAACTGAAGCAGCGCTCGAAGCCCATGTCTGTAATTGCCCCCTCAAAAGAATGGATTTTGCAAAACTGCGAAGTGACTGGCAGTGCTGTCAAATGGCTGGAAAAACTGCCGGGGCCTTTTACTTTAATTCTGCCGCTAAGGAACCTTAATGCTGTCGCGCCCAGCTGCATCCTGGGCAGCAGTGCACTCGGTGTAAGGCTGCCTGACCATTGGACTTTAAAGCTGGCTTCAGAGCTTAAAGGGCCTGTCGTCAGCACCAGTGCAAACATCTCCGGACAGAGGCCTTTCACCAGCTTGGCTGAAATCCCCGAAAGCTTTAAAGAGATTGTTGATTTCGCCATTGACGAGGGAGAGAAAAAGGGAAATCCCTCGACAATCATTGACCTGACCAAAAACCCAGAGGAGGTTATTGAGAGAAAATGAAAATCCTTGCCTCAGGCGACCTTCACGGCGACAAGAAGCTGACAGAGCGCCTGGCAGAGAAGGCAGAAAAGGAGAACGTTGACCTTGTAATACTTGCAGGCGATATATCCCATTTTGATGCCAGGACTGAAAACATGATAGGGCCTTTCCTCAAGAGGGGAAAGAAAGTGTTATTCGTCCCCGGAAACCATGAAACGCTGGCGACTGCTGATTTTTTGGCAGAGGTTTATGGCCCTGAAGCAAAGAACCTGCACGGCTACTCGGTTTTGCACAAGGGTGTTGGCATTTTCGGCTGCGGGGGCGCAACCATCGGCCCGAATCTCAGGCTGGAAGAGGATGAGATATTCGAGCTGCTGCAGAAGGGCTTCAAATATGTGAAGGATTCAAAGAAGAAAATCATGGTAACGCATGTGCACCCCGCAGAATCAATTATTGAACGCATGACTGAATTCTTCAGGGGAAGCACTTCAGTGAGGAAGGCAATAGACAAGTTCAAGCCTGACATCCTGCTGTGCGCGCACGTGCATGAGGCAGCAGGTATTGAAGAGAAAATCGGCAATACTAGAGTAATAAACGTCTCCAAATCTGAGAAGATAATAGAAATTTAGCCCTTTATCACGCCCACAGGGACCAGCCTGGCCACAAGCTTTCCTATCCCTACTGCGTTGCTGGTCTTTGCAACCTCATCCACGTCCTTATATGCCCCATATGCTTCTTCAGCCACTCCTCTCCAGGACTGGGCCTTAAGCACTATTCCCCTGCTGGCCAGCTCCCTTTGTATGTCTTCCCCTTTCCATCTCCCCTTTGCCTCTGCCCTGGACATAAGCCTTCCTGCTCCATGGGCAGTCGAGCCGAATGTAAG
>JAGVYJ010000076.1 GCA_018303315.1 Candidatus Woesearchaeota archaeon
ACGGCGCAGTGGTCTGGCATGCTGAGAAAGCTTGAAGACAAGAAGATACTGGCATACTATGATGAATTCGGGATGAAGCCGAAGGATGCCAGGGCATTCAACGGAAATGTAAGGTCAATCTCTGATCCCTACGAGCTCATTGACCTGAAGAAACACCTGAAGCCGGGGGAAATACAGATTTTCGCCCTCAACAAGCTTGACCCCAAGGATATTGACATCTTTGTGGCAAATTCGGTGAGGGAAGTATTCCATCAGAATTTCCCTGAGGCGAGGCAGCTGAAGTACATGCTGGTTTATGACGAGGTGCACAGGCTACTGCCCAAGTTCGGCGGCTCCGGAGAAGGCTTCCTGCAGATTGAGCGTGCGTGCCGCGAGTTCCGTAAATGGGGAATAGGGGTGATGCTGATATCCCAGGTACTTGCAGACTTCGTCGGCCAGATTAAGGCCAACATCAACACTGAGGTACAGATGAAGACAAGGGACGAAGGGGACCTTGAGCGCATTAGGACAAAATACGGCGCGGAATTCATCCAGAGCCTGGTGAAAAGCCCGGTCGGCTCGGGGATGGTGCAGAATTCGCAGTGGAACAGGGGGAATCCATATTTCGTGACATTCAGGCCGATTATGCACAATGTGAAGAGGCTGAGCGACGAGGAGCTCGACCAGTACAACAAGTATAATCAAATAATCGACGATATTGACTTCCAGCTCCAGCAGCTCGAGAAGCTTGGGCAGGATGTTTTTGATATGAAGCTTGAGCTTAAGCTAGCGCTTGACAAGGTCAAAAGCGGGAATTTCAACCTGGTTGAGATATATGTGGAAGGGATAAAGTCAAGGGTGGAGAAGCTATGGGGCAAGCTGGGCAAGAAGCCAGAACCCTTCCAGAGAAAAAGGGTGTCAGAGGATGAAGTGAGGGCAGACATTGAAAAGGCCAAATCTGAGAGGGCCCAGGTCGAGCAGAAGGAAGCCCAGACGAAGGTTGCCGAGCAGGGCAAGAAGGAGAAAAAGGGCCTGGGCTTTGATGATGATGTAGAGCCCTCGCAGATACTCAAGCTGAACAACGGCATGCTGGTCACTAGCCTGAGCAGCCTGTACGATGAAATAGCCGCGATGGATGAAGAGACGTTCCAGAGCCATATGAAGAACGGAAAGAACCAGTTCGCTGAATGGATTTCCACTGCTGTAAAGCATCCCGAGATATGACAAAGCTTCTCGACCTTGTAAGAGAAGGAAAGCCCCTGCCGAAACTCAAGGCAAAGAAAGCAGAAGAAAGCCCAAAAGAGAACAAAAAAGAAGATGCCGGAAAGAAGGAAGCCAATGCTGAGCAGCCGGCTGAAAAACAGGATGCTGACCGGAAAACTGCCCAAACATGAAAACTGAAGAATTTGACAAACCTGCACCTGAAGAGCAGCAGTTCTACAGCTCAGACGGATGCAGGGTGGGAACGCTGAATGAGCTGCTGCAATGCCTGGAGCATCTGAACCAGGATCTGTTCAGTCAGCATTTCAACAATGAAAAAAATGATTTTGCAGCATGGATGCAGTATTCCCTCGGAATGCCCGAGGCTGCAAACAAGGCGCAGAGGGCCGGCAGCAGGGAAGAGATGATAATGCTGCTTAAGGAACTCAAGGAAGATGTCCGGGAAATGAAAGATGCAGCAAATGTTGATAATCAACAGAGCGGGCCTGGAGCTGCCCAGGAAGAGGATGAGCAGGAAAACAGTTCACAGGTAATCGATGACATAAATTCGGAATATGAAGCCCTCATGGAGAGACTTAGCGAGAAGAGAAAGAAAGGGAAATACACGAAGATAGCTGAGATAAAGCTCCTTGGTATCCCATACAAGGTTAACCTTTTCAGGGTAACCAATGACAAAAAGATAATTACTTATATCAAAAAATTAATGAGGGAAGCAGAGCAGGAGCTGCAATATGAATATGACGACGAGAAGGAACAGCAGGTGACCCTGTAATGGTACTTGGCCTGGGAAAGAAAAAAAGAGTGGATCCTGGCAGTTCAGCAGAGCCTTTGCAGGCTGAGCAGGAAGAAGAGAAGAAACCTGAGCTTGACCTCAGCAACCTGCAGCCCGGGGATATCAACAAACTGGGCCTGCAGATGCAGAAGATTATGGCCCAGGTGGATTCGCTGATGGAGATACGCAAGGTTTCCAGCGAGCGCTTCAACCAGATTTCCGAGCAGATAGGCGAGCTGCGCGCGCTGATAATAAACTCAGACAAGAACCTTTCAGAGATGGAAGTGAAGGTGACCAAGGCAGCGGACCTTGTTGAAACGGTGCAGCCTGACAGGATAAGCATTGTGGTGCAGAAGCAGGATGCAAAGATAGAGGCGTTACGGGCAAATATCGAGAGCAATGAAAGCCTGATGCAGACAGTTGGCGACGAGCTGAAGCAGATGCGCCAGAAGATAAGCCTGTTCAAGGGAGTTGAGCAGCTGCTCAAGCTTTCAGAAGAGATAAAGAGCGACATGACCGAGATCAGGAAGGTCAACAGTGAAGTGCAGAGGCATGCGGACAAGGTTGTGACGATATTCACATCATTCCAGCGCTCCTACAGCGAATATGACAAGATAAGTGCCCAGGTAAGAGACATTCTTGGCTCTCTTGCCTCGCTGAACAAGACTGTGGACCAGCTCACTGTAAAAGTGGCAGAGGCCGGAAAGAAGAAAGAGCTGGACGAGGTTGTTGCCAAGATGGACAGCTTCCAGAAGCATGTAACAAACATCGTTGAAATTATGGACAAGAAATTCGGCGACCTCAGGGATGACATCAAGGATGAATTCAAGCTGCTGGAGAACAAGTTTGTGGGAGACATAAACCAGAAGTTTTCCACAGCTGACAAGGCGCTCGGCATCTTCAAGGAGCTCGAGCAGAAAGCCCCTGAGCTGTCCCGGGAGCTGAAGCTGAATGAATTGCAGGCAAGGAAGCTTGAGGCAAGCAAGGAAGAGGGCGAATCAGACCAGGAAAAGAAGAATTTCGAGGAAGAGCCCAAAAAGAAAGTGAACCCATTGGATAAGGTGAAGAGCCTGCTGCCTGGCCGGGGCGAGAAAAAAGATGAAGCTAAAAAGCCTACCTGAAGACTTTCTGGTGGAGGAATTGCCCGGCTATGAGCTGCTTTCAGGAGGGGAATTCTGCTGCATCAGAGTCAGGAAAAAAGGATTGACAACCCAGCAGGCTGTCAAAAAACTGAGTTCTGCCTGGCGCATACCTGAGAGATACTTCAACTACGCGGGGAGCAAGGACAGACATGCGATAACAGTACAGTACATGACTGTGCCGGCCAGGTTTTCCAGGAAAGAAAAGCTTATCCGGCCCGAGCTGGAAGCTGAAACACTGGGCTACCTGAAAAATTCAGGGAAAGCCCTGGCAAAATAGTCAATTATTTCGACGAGCAGCGGTTCGGGAGGATGAACCTGAAGATAGGCCTTGAACTGCTCAGGAAAAACTACAGGGAAAGTATCCTTCTTATCATGGAGTCAGCTGGTGAAATCCTAGCCGCAAGGATGAAGGCACATATTGAAAAGCATAAGAACGAGTACATAGGGGCGCTGCGTCTTGTGCCAGGGAAGCAGCTGCTGTTATATGTCCACAGCGTGCAGAGCTGGATGTGGAATGAAGCTGCACGCATGCATATCCTTAAGAATTGCGCAAATGTGAGGGAACTGGCATATAGTGAAGGAAAATTTGTCTTCCCTCGGCAGGCCGTGGGAAACCTGGGCATTCCGCTTGTGGGCTTCGGAAGCAAGCCGGAAAATGATGAGATATGGAGGAGCTTGGCTGGCATTATGGAGGAGCATGATATTTCACCCCGGGACTTCATATTCAGGGAGCTTCCTGAGCTTAGCCTGGAAGGGGGCGAGCGGGAGCTTCTTGCAGAGGTGAAAGGGTATAAGCTGGTTGAAGCGGGCAGGGACGAGCTTTTCCCGGGAAAGCGGAAAGTGAAACTGGAGTTCTCTTTGCCAAAAGGGAGCTATGCGACAATAGTTGTTAAGTCTGTGCTTGCCTGAAAAGATTTAAAGATGGCTGGGACTTGCTCAGAAAGGGTGATGGGCTATGGCAAAGGTTGACAGAAGGCTGCACAGGATAAGGGAAATCTCTGATGAGCTCAGAAGGCTGAGCAATCAGGTGAGGGAATGCTATGAGATGGACAGGGAGCTTTTTGAGACAGAGCGGGCCAGGACTGAGATGCCGCACACCCAGGAATATATGAAGTTGTCAAACGAAGCTTTTCGCATAGTCCAGAATCTTGAGAGCAAACTCAAGAGAATGCTGGCAGATGTACAGAGCATAATCAGCAAAGAAAGGAAATTAAGGAAAGAGCTTTGATGGTTGCACCTCTGGAGGTTGCGGAATTTTTGAACAAGGAGCTGAATGTCGCAGGGACAGCAGACAGCAGCAACAACGGCCTGCAGGTTGATGCAGACACTGAGGTAGAGGGAGTAGCCTTTGCGGTTGATGCAGCGTTGGAAGTTTTTAGGCAGGCCAGGAAGGCAGGGGCAGGCATGGTTGTTGTGCACCATGGCATAAGCTGGAAGGACTCGCTGAAATACATCACCGGGATAAATTTCAAGAGGCTGGAGTTCCTGATAAAAAACAACATGGCCCTGTATGCAGCGCATTTGCCCCTTGACATGCATCCCAGGCTGGGCAACAATGCCCGGCTTGCCTCGCTTCTTGGCTTGAGGAAGCTGAAAAAATTCGGCTACCTTGAAGGGGCTCCAATTGGTTTTTCAGGAGAACTGAACAATCCAAATAGCGTGACTCAAATTGCTGAAAGGCTTGGCAGGGCTTTAAATGCCCGGCCAAAGATTTATGCATTCGGAAACAAAAAAATAAAGACGGTTGGAATCGTGTCCGGCAACAGCAACTTTGCTATCGAGGAGGCTGCAGCCATGGGCATTGACTGCTTTGTGAGCGGGGAGCCGAGGCATGGCAGCTACCATGATATTAAGGAGCACGGCCTCAATGTGATATACGCCGGGCATTATGCCACAGAGACGCTTGGGGTTAGGGCGCTGATGCCTTCAATCAGGAAAAAATTCAGGGTTAAAACAGTGTTTATCGACAGCCCGACAGGTCTGTAAAATGGCTGAGCCCGGAGATATCGTAAAAATTGTAACAGAGAAAGAAGAGCTTGAGGGAGTGCTGCTGCCGAGCTCGCGCTTTGATTCTGATGTTGTAATTATCAAGCTGAAGAACGGCTACAACCTTGCAATAAGGAAGGAAAATGTCAGGAAAATAGATGTGTTGGAGCATTACCAGAAAAAGAAGGCCAGGCGGGAGGCATACAGGGAAAAGCCGGGGAAGCCGAAAATAGCGATACTGCACACCGGCGGCACAATAACATCAAAAGTCGACTACAGGACAGGCGGGGGGATTGCCGGATTTACTGCTGAGGAGATGCTGGACATTGTTCCTGAGATAAAGGACATAGCAAATATCAGGTCAAGGGGCATAACAAAGATGCAGTCAGAGATGATGAGGTTTTCCTATTACAACATAATTGCAGAGGAAATCAGGAAAGAGGTCGAGCAGGGTGTTGACGGCGTGATTGTCAGCCATGGAACAGACACCATGCATTATACCAGCGCTGCCCTGAGCTTCATGCTTGAAGATTTGCCAGTGCCTGTCATCCTTGTTGGCGCGCAGAGGAGCTCTGACAGGGGCAGCACTGACTCCAGGCTTAACCTGATGAATGCTGCGTATTTCATAGCG
>JAGVYJ010000013.1 GCA_018303315.1 Candidatus Woesearchaeota archaeon
GTTGTGGGCATTCCTTACGCCTACAGCATTGTGGTCAACACTTCCAACAGGCCATGGTATGCCGAGACGATGTACAAGGATGCTGACGGCAGAAATATTCGGCTGCGCAACAGGCAACTTATGGTAGCTGACCAGCCTGATTTTTCCTGGGAGAGAAATAAAGGGACATTTGATAAGCCGCGGCAGGCTGATTATTACTTCCTTGAGAGCCTTATGAAATCCTACAGCAAGTACCATCCTGTAAGGCGATTTAGGACAAATTATCTCTCAACATCATCCCCAAAGAAAATTGGCAGGCCCATGCCGGGCCTTTTGTCGCATGTAAAAGCCCGGCTGAGGCTGGCCTGGCTGAGGAACCAGAAATCCAGGGACTCCCTTGAATCCAGGCTGAAAGTGCCTGTAAACGAAATCCTTAATCCCAACAGGTCCATCGAGTTCAAGCTTAATTATTCTTATAGCATATACCGAAAGACGCAGGTCGATGATTGGAAGCCATATCACGCCCAGGCCATGGAAACCATTACAGACTACCTGGCCTCAACACCAGGCTCAGGATCTTTCCTCAGAAATTTTATTTTAGGGAAGCTTGGATCCCCAGGCTATTCAGGGCTGCACAAAGAGAAAGTGCTTCTCACCGCCTGATATCTCCTCGAGGATTCGCTTGGTTATGGCTGTCTCAGGATCAGGTATTAGTTTCACGCGCGCTCTCAGGTCAGCAAAAGACTTGAAGTCCCCTTCCTTCCTTTCCTCAAGGATTTCCCACATCCTCTTCTTGCCCATGCCGGGAATCAGCTCCAAGGAATGCATTCTCGTGCTCAATGGCGGCGCCTTGTTGAAGAAATCCACGAAGCGCTGCTCGTTATTCTTCACAACCTTCCTGATTGCAAACTCCAGCTCTGACTTCGCAGTGCTGGTCAGCTTGGAAAGCGGAATCCTGCCGACAATGTGATGTATCTTGTCCCGCTTGCCTTCCCCGATGTAGACTTCATCATGTATCTTAAGCTGCATCTCCTTTTTCGGCACCAATTCCAGCAGCACAAAATGATTCTTGCCAAGGGCCTGGGCTATAGGGGTTTTAATATGGCTGGGCCTGCTGTCAAAAGGGTAGCCGTTTGGCAGGTAGTCTAGAACTATGACTGTATCTTCATGCGATTCCTTTCGTTCCATAAAGCCACTCCCTTTCTACCTCTAATGATAAGCGATTTTTAAACCTTTTGATAGAACTACTGCTTTTTAGGCCTGGCTTCATCAATAGTCTTGAATATCTTTTCTGTGTTTTCCTTGGTGACGGTTATGTTATAGCCAGCCAGCACGGTCTTGAGCTCGGTGATGCTCTCAGGCATGATGTCTATAACTTTGATATACTGCTGCTCCTTTAGCCTCGGCACCTCAAGCTTCATAAGCTTCCCAATCAGCTCGGTTTGTTTTTGCCTGCTGAGCGGCTTGAAATGCTGCAAATGCTCGTCTGTCCTTACAGTCCTGAAGCCCGGTTCCTTGTCGGCCTTCTTTATCTTTTCAATTTCCTCTTTCAGCTCTGAAAGGCTTATCGGCACTTCCTCAATGATTTCCGGCTGCATTTCATAACCTCTTGAGATGGATTGGATGAACTATGACCGTCTTCTGCTTTTCCATGTCCTTAATCCCTATTTTGTAGCTTGAGCCCTGCTTTCCCAGCACAACTCCTGACCTGTTGTAGAACCTTCTGAAAGGCCTGCCATTCTGCACCGCCGGCTCGACTGTCATCATTACCTTGTCTCCGGGCTTGAAATCCTGGAAAAGCCGGCGCATGCTAACCTTGCCCCTAAGCTCCTTGGGCTTGGACATCAGGCTCCTCGTCTTCCGTATTGCAGAACCTGTTCTCGTAACCATGACTCCCAGAATAAAGGGTTGGTTTATAAGGTTTACGGTCGGCCAAACTCAGGCAATTATCTTTGCTCTAAGTTTACTGCCTGCTGACCCAACTGGCGGGCTCTCTTCTCATAGGAAATCGCGCCAAATTCTTTTCCATAGAAATCCTGCAAAACCTGCCTTAGCTCCTGCATAATTCTTCTATAGTTCTCAAGATGGGGCTTTAGCTGCTGCTTTATCTGGATAATCTGGTTTGGCTCAGAGGTTCTTGCCTGCTTTAGCCTGGATAAAATCGGGACCATCTCTCCCATTTGTTTACTTGCCCTTTCTTCCAAGTCTCTTACCTGGAAAACCAGACGCTCCTCCTGCATCTGCGTTTCAAGCTCCTGCGTCTTTGCATTCAATTCAGCCCTTTTGTCATTCATAACCTGCTGGTACTGTTGCATTGTTCTCGGATTGCCTATTTTTTTGGCCCTTACATAAATTGCCTGGGCCCGCCTTATCTCATCCTTCAGGCGCTTCACTTCCTTGTATTCGTCTGAGGTTGCTATTTTTGTGTCCCGGCTGATTCTCTGGGCCTCCTGGATACCTTTGTTTAAATTTTCCCGCATTTGGTTCATTGCAGCGAGCAACTGCTCCGGAGTTGCCGGCCCCTGCAAAAGCTGGTCAGCCTGTGCTGCTGTCTGCTCACCCCGCTGGGCAGCCGCTGCAGCCTCCTGTGCAGCCTTTGCTGCATCAGCTTCGGCACGGCTGTCCTGGGCCTCGTCAGCCGCGTCCGATCTTTCTCTTCTGAACAGAGATTTAACGCTGCTTGCATCCCCCTGCACTATGCCTAGGCCGCCGATAAGCATCTGGAACAAGCCGTAGATGAAAATAAGCATAGCGACGAAGTTCAGGGCGCCGGGCAGGACTGAATTGAAAAAAGAGTCAATTGCCATCTTTCTTCCTCTTTTCCATAAACAACTTCACAGGAATTAGTGCAAATATGAACCTTGCTCCGCTCTGGGCTGCAAGGCCTGCAAGGAAGTCGCTTCCCTGCTGCAACAGCGCAAGCAGCATCCACATAAGGGCAGCTATTATCAGGCTGACAACACCCCGGGAAAATCTCTGGACATTTGGATTTGCAGATAATGTTCCAACATTCTTCATTGCATAAATCCAGACTGCAATCAGGATTACAGAGCCGCCAATCAGGCCCCAGTTATAGCTGAAAAGGATAAGCAGGGAGGTGGGAAATATCATGACTGATATTGTGGCAAGAGCTACTGCCATTGCAACAGGGATTGCACTGTTTGTTATGTGCCAGTAGGCAGAAACTCTCTGCATTGCAACAAAATAAATTATGAAGAGCATAAGCCAGGTCATGCCACGCATTACAGCAGGGAAATTCTCAGCAGTGAACCAGTCCCAGCCGAACACATTCCGTAATCCCTCCCCAAGCAATTTGAAGGGATTGAAATCCTGGGCGCTGTCAAATGGATTGAAAGAGTTCTGAGCATGAACAAGGGGCAGCATTAAGAATAACAGCACAGAAACAAGTAAAATCTTCTGGCTAACCGTGTTTATCTTCATGACTTCACCTTTTGTCAGTATGTAAATGCGTATACTAATATATATAGTTTATCGTTTTTCGTTTAATGCCTGAAGGCGACATAATATATTTCAATATAGAAAATATACATAATTTTATGACAATATTTATATATCAGTAGCCTTATTTGTATACTTTATGAAATTGCAGTATGACAGCAATGAGCAGTTCAAGCTGACCCTTCCAAAGTCATTACTTGAAGCCCTGAAATGGCAAAAAGGCGACAGCATCAAAATAGAACTGGCGCAGGAAAAGCTGGTGCTGGTCAATTCATCAAAAGGGGAAGACCAATGATATTACTCAATACATCATCTGAGCTGACAGCTAAAATCTCTCACGAAGAAAAGCAATTTAAACAAAGCAAGGCAAGGTATTAACAATGTTTCTGGAAAACCCGCCTGACAAGGAAGAAGCCAAGAAGAGGCTTGGCAAGTACAACTTCAAGGAGCAGGAAAAGACTGAAGTTGCCTTCCATGTTGAAATGGAGACAGCCTATCCCTCCCCTCTATATAGGTACAGGCTGATTACAGAGCAGGTCAACCAGTATATCGAGGAAGCTTATTATTGGTTCATGTTCTCAATCCAGCAGGATTATGGCTTCACCCATGTGGAAAAGCTTACTGATGTATTTGCCTCCAGCGAGCAAAGCAGCTTTTTCGGCGTGGCAGAGCAGAGGCTGGGCCTGCAGCAGGAAAAGGCTGCCCAGTACTTAAAGGGCATCAGCGAGATGATAAAGGCATTGTTCCAGATAGTCAGGGAGCTCAGGATAATAGATGAACGGCTTACATTCTACATGCAGACCTTCACATCTGGCAAGTCGGCACAGGGCAGTGAAATCTCCCTGAAGGGAATCTGGGTTGACCAGGTGGAGGGAGGAACAAGAAATGCTGCATCTGTACTGGGCCTTGCACAGCCGCAGGGGCTTGGCGGTCCTGGCTTTGTGGTGCTGCCTGATTTCTTCTTCAAGCTCAGCATAGACGACACAGGCATGCATGAAGCAATCAACGACACCGAGAATTTCAACCAGAGAATCCAGGTGCTGGACCTTAAGCTGCAGGCAGAGATTGACAAGATAGACACCAACAACAAGGTGAAGGAAGTGCTGAAGAGGAAACTAACCCAGTACTACATCTGGAAATACAGGACATTCCGGGAGCTTTATGTCAGAAGACGATTCACGCTGAAGTACCTCCGGCAGCACTATAACACGATAAAGCTGTACATGGGCTGGATAAAGCCGTACTTAAGGCACATAAAGCGGATGCAGCAGGACCAGAACAAGATAGAGAGCGCGCAGCTTGTCTCTGCTTTCGAAGGCGCTATGGTTGAAGTTGAGGTCATGCTGAGGAAAGAAGGAGTCACCACATATGTCACCCCTGTAATAATAATACATTATCTCTACAGGGCAAGGCCAAGCCTCCAGTATGTCCAGGAAGGCTTCCAAAGAGGCCCGGCACACACAGGAAAGCTGGAAGTCACTTTGCGCGGCTATGTATGGACACCGGAGGAAATCCACAACTACAAGCTCATGCGGGAGGAAGAAGAGCTCGACCTGATAAAGAATATTGACGAGACAATCGCTGAAACCATGAATGAGCTTGGCGACGAGCTGAAAGCATACCTTCAGGAAGAGGGCGAGCAGTTCCCGGAAGTCAAGCACAGGGATGACAGGAAGCCAAAGCAGAACTTTTTCGAGCCTTTCGCAGCTGTGTTCCTCGGATTCAAGGAAATATTCGGCTCATTTGGCAAGATTGAGTTTGGAGGAGGAGGCCACAAAGTGAGTGCCCTGGCATTCCATGAGGATGTTAGCAAGGCAAAGGGGCATCTGGAGCCTGCAATCTGGAATGCCTATAAGGACTACAAGAAGCTGCACGGGATGATGACATGGTAAAACTTGATGAGCTCACCCCAGCGGAGCGGCTGCAAAAGCTTGAGGAAAAGAAAAAAGAGCAGGAGAAACAGCTTCAGGAAATTAACATGATGATAGAGCAGTCAAGGATGCAGCTTGAGGATGCTGTCCGGGCCGAGGAAGAAGCCCTCTCCGCAGAGCCAGCCCTGGAGCAGACAGTTGAGGAAGAGGCATCCGAAGCTGAACCGGCCGCGGCTCGTGAGCCATTGCCTCCTGTGTCATATCAGCTGGTCAAGGAGATGTATGAGGTGAGGAGGGAACTTAAGGACATATACGAATCAGGCCTGAATGCTGAATCAGAGGAAAACTCCCAGCGGCTCTATGAGCTGATTGGAAAGGTCAAGCATGCCATGAACTACTCTGACATTGAGGAGGTTGCAAATGCTGTTGACCAGACAAGGAAGACATTGAAGAACATATTCGGATATAATGTAAGAAGGGATGGATTATGATATTCAACCAGGGCTATTTCAGCTCGATGGACAGGGGTTACATGCCGATGCCGAATGGCCCTGATCCCGGAACTGTGAATCCTGTTGGAGTAGCCTCGGAGATGGGCGAGATAAGCATGAAAGAGCTCGGCATATCAGCCCCGCCTATGCAGGGCCAGCTTGAAGGGTTAAGGTCAAAGATTTTCCAGGGGGCATCAAAGGTTGAGCTTGGGGTGATGGGCAGGGGCAAGGGAAGCATGGCCCAGGGCAACACCACCCCGGAAATGTTCGGGATGGATGAGCGCATGGCAATGCGCGAGCTCGCGAGGATTAACGAAGTACAGCTTTCAATGCATGCCGGCCTTCATTCCAGCAGCCTTGCCGGCCTGAGCGAGGGCAGGTTCGATGAGCACATGCGGGAACAGAACCTCAATGAGATAAGAAGGGCAATTGACTTTGCCTCGGATGTTTCTGACGGAGGGGCAGTTGTTTTTCACGCATTTGAGTTCCCGAGGCCTGTTTCAGAAAGCCCGCTCTCACAGATAAGGGATTCCCAGGGAAACATCCTTGGCTACAGGTTCAAGGCATACCCTGAAGAGGAAAAGAGGGCTCCAAAACACCTGGTCGACAACAGGAACGGGCAGGTGATAGAGAGCGTCAGGAAAGACACCCCTATAGTGAGCCCGGTATGGCAAACCGACCCGAAGACAGGGCTGCCCATGGAAACCCCGGATGGCTCTTATATCCCTATATACGAGCAGCCGCAGTGGGAAGAGCAGGTGGTAGATGGCAGAAGGGTTCGCGTGATGAAAGGCGGGGGCTTCAAGACAACGCCCTATGACTGGAGCTATTTTGAAAAGCAGGCGGCATTATGGAACAAATACAAACGGGAAGCCGGCCGGCCCGAAAGAACACCTGAGGAGCAGTACTATCACGAGCAGCTGCAGAACCGTATTGCTATGGAGAAATCATATGCCCTTTACTATTCTGAACGCTACCAGGATTCAAAAAGGGATTACGGAAAGCTGCAGAACGCACTCGAGCATATTGAGGCAGTTGAGGCAGCAACCCCCCCTGAGGAAAGATGGAAGCTCCTGGAAACAGCAGGGATAAGCCCGCTTATTGGCGGTGCTGCAAGATACATCTCCCCGGAAAGAAAAATGCCAAGCGAGCTGATAAAGGATGCAATGCAGAACCTTAACAGGGAAATAGGCTACATAGAGGGACTTGGCTCATCATACCTGGCCCAGGCAGGCAACCTTGTGGAGCAGGCAAAGCACATCCAGCCAATTGAGGCTTATGCAGTCCTGAAGGCTGCGGACACAATTGCGCAGGCAGGCGTGTATTCATGGCAGAAGACCGAGCAAATGAAAAGGCAGGAGCACAATCAGGGAACTGAAATCCGGCCATTGTTTGCAGCTGTGGAAAATGCCTGGATGCCTGACCAATACGGTTCCCATCCCCAGGAATTGAAGAGGCTGGTGCTTGACGCAAGGAAGAACATGATGAACAAACTGGTCAATACATATGGTTACAAAGGAAGGGAGGAAGAGGCCAACAGGCTTGCAGAGGAGCATATCAAGGCAACATTCGATATAGGCCATGCAAATACCTGGCGCAAGTATTTCCAGGGTGATCCCAACAAGACTTTCGAGCAGAACGAGGCCCAGTTCAAGCAATGGCTGCTGAACGAGGTTGATGACCTCGTTAAGCACAAAGTCATAGGCCATGTCCATATTGCTGACAATTTCGGCTATGAGGACGAGCATGTAAGCCCTGGCCTTGGAAACGCTCCTATAAAGGAATTCATGCAGAAGATGAAGAAGGCAGGGATTAAGACGCAGATAATAGAACCGGCGCATCAGGACTTCAGGGCCCTGCTCCAGGGCTGGGAGCTGGCAGGTTCGCCGATTTACGCAGCTATAGCCCCTTCAAGGGGAAGCTGGTCAGACACCTGGCAGGGCTATTTCGGGGCAAACCAGAGCCCGTACTTCCTTGTTGGAGATGTCGTGCCTGACCGGGAGGCATGGACTTTATGGAGCCAGGCTCCTTTAGAATAACTTTTTAAATGTCGGTTTATTCAAGTTAGCAAAAGAGGTGAGCTATGGAGTTCAAGCAGGAAAGGCAGCAGAGCCCAAATATCGCGAAATATTCTAAGAGCGACCTTGGCCTGGCCTATGAGTTTGCCAAGCGTATGTATGAGGAATTCGGGGTTTTCATAAAAGCTTTGGTTGTCTTCGGTTCTGCCAGCAGGGGCGAGCAGGGAAAAGGATCGGATGTTGATATACTTGTAATAGTTGATGATGTCTCTGTGAAGATGAGCGCGGAGCTCATAGAGGCTTACCGCATAGTCACCCAGAGAATAATCTCCCAGGTGGCATTAACCCTGCACGTTACCAGCATAAAGCTGAGCTCGTTCTGGGAATACGTAAGGGCCGGCGACCCGGTAGGCATAAATATCCTCAGGGATGGTGTTGCCTTGATTGACACAGGCTTTTTCGAGCCATTGCAGGCGCTGCTATATACAGGAAGGATAAGGCCAAGCGAGGAGTCGGTCCACACATATTTTTCCAGGGCGCCAAGAACTATGAACAACAGCAGATGGCACCTCCTACAGGCAACCCTTGACCTGTACTGGTCTGTGATTGATTCAGCCCATGCTGTGATAATGAAGCTTGGTGAGGTTCCGCCGAGCCCGGAGCACGCCGCTGACATACTTGACAGGCTGCTTGTGAAACCGGGAAAGCTTGATGCTGAGTATTCTGCAATCATGAGGAAGTTCTACGACCTGCAGAAGCTGATTGTGCACAGGGAAGTAAAATATGTCACGGGCAGGGAATATGACCAGTACTACGCGATGGCGCAGAAATTCGTTGACAGGATGCAGAGCCTGATTAAGCAAAGCATTTAAACTTGTGTTTTCTCCTTTGCCTATGGATTTTGAGTCTGGGAAAAGGCAGTTCCTTCTGAAAAAGGACAAGTCAAGGAAAGGAAGTATTGATGAGCCTGTGAAGTCCCTGCTGGATTTGCTCAACAGCCATAAGGATTATTATACAACAAGCTCGTGCTCGGGGAGGATTCTGCTTTTGGCGCCTTCAAAAGTGAAGAAAGATACAGCATATGCACTGGTCTCGCATGGAGCCGTGGATTTCTCATCTGTGAAAAAAGCACTGGAAGAGTCATCAGAAACTGAGCTGTGGTTCAGGCAGGAAGGCTTCATAGTCCATACCAGGTGCAGGACTCTCGAAGCTGCAGAAAACTTACTTATGGTCGGTCAGTCTCTGGGCTTGAAGAGGTCAGGCATCATCAGCACAGCTAATACCACAGTGGAGCTTGTAAGCACAGAGCATTTTGACACCATAGTGAAGAAAGCAGGCAAAATCCTCTGCTCAGATGAGTTTCTGATGGTTTTGGCTGAGGAAGCAAACATAAGAATGGCGGGAAATACAAACAAGCTCAGAAAATTAGAAAGCAAAATAAAAAATATGATTTAAGCGCGTGGCCTTATGAGGTACCAGACCATTCCTGCAAGCGAGCCAAGCAGCACAACCACAAGCACGACAAGTGTCACTGTGTAGGCAGCTGTGTCGGAAAATTTCTGCTCTGCCTGCGGTGGGGTTGTGGCTGGCGGTGTTGTTGCCGGAGGTGTCACAACGTTTATGCCCCCATCTGAAGGCGGGGGCGTGGTACCTGTGCCTGTTGTGCTGCACTCTGCAACCACAAGGTCAACCCTCTGGAAATCATCCAGCTGCGTCCTGTCATAATAGGCCTTAATCTCGATTGAATAAGTACCCGGAGCAACGTTGGTCGCCACTGTTATGGGGATGCTGACGCTGTATTTGCTTTCATCCTGATACAAATCATTGTCCAGCTCTATGTCCCTCTGCACATATTCTATGCCAAGGGCTGCATTTCTGACTTCAAGCACAGTTTCCTCCTCAACGCTGGAACCGAAGTTAGTGAGCTCGACGTCAAGGCTTGTAGACCTGATGCATGATAAAGTTCCCAATGTGAGTGCCTTTTCAGTTACCTGGATGTCATGCGTCTCTTTCTCAACATTAAGATCAACATTCCATTCAACGCGATGAGTTGCTCCGTTTTCATCCTGGCCTTCAGCCTCAATGAGGACATTATAGGAACCTTCATCAACCTGCAGAGGCAACGTGAAGTCCAGGGTCTTGACAACCTTTTTGGTTTCTGTCAGATCAAATTCTGAAGTTGTGGCATCAAGGTCATCACCATCATCTATGCTTTCAATGGTTATCTTAAGCTCAATGTTTTCTATCTTGATATCCTCGTCTGAAGTAAACTCATTCTTGAACTCAACCTGGAACTCGACAGTGCTTCCCGGGATGGCGTCCTTATCGATGGTGTCTCCATCCTTTACATTGCTGTCTGTGCTCCCGTCCACATTGACATCAAGGCTCTTGATTGTAAGCTTTGAGATTGTTTCAAGAGTGACCGGCACGTCCTTTGTCATGTCATTGCTTCTAAGAGTAACCGAGCCAATGCTCTTCACTCCTGAATCCTGGTCATCAGGTACGTAAACCGAAATCTTGAAAGTGGTTGAGGCACCCTTGGCCAGGCTTGAAGAACCCAAATTTGTTACGGAAACCTGGTACTTGCTTGCAATGTTGTTATTTGTTACTGTTATCCCTGATTCTGTGAAGTCCCCATCGTTGGTTATGGTAACTGTTTTTGTGACAGTGCCGTTCCTGTTGGTGGTGCTGTCACCAATGGCTATCGTAGCCGGAGAAGTTGACAGGCTGTGTGTTGCATTCTTCACTTCAAGGCTAAATGTGCTGGTCTTATAGGTGCTGCCAAAACTCGCATTAATCGTTCCTGTGTAGGTTCCGGAAGCCTGGTTTGCCGAAATTCCTGTTATTGTTGCAGTCACCTTCTGGCTTTGGCCAGGGTTCACGGTGAATGAACTCGGGGAAAGGCTTATTGTGCCTGATGTGGAAATGTTGTTGCTGCCTGAAATCAACAGGCTGCTGAGTGCTGTGTTAACAGTAAAAGCAACATTTCCTGTATTGGTTACTGTGAAATTAGTATCAACCGAGGTATCAATTCCCTTAACCCATGTGGCTGAGGTAGAACCAACTGTAATGTCTTTGCTTTCAGCCTGGACAGTCATACTTACCTGCTGGCTGACGGTTTTCTGAATAGCACCATCAGTCAGAACGGCTTTGAGAGTGCCTGTGTATGTGCCGGCTGCCTGGGCAGATGGTATGCTTACCGAGATTGAAGCAGTCGAATTCCCATTGTAATTCAGAGGGGTGGACAGTTATTATTTCGGCTCCTGAAGTTAAATTCAGGAAGGTAACAGTAACTGAGTCGAGGTCCGTATTACCTGAATTATTGGCAGTATAGTTGACAGATGTGGTAATGCCCTGAACCCCTACGCCTATTGCAATATTCATAAGGCTGACATCCGGGGTGCCATTCACACTCAGATTTACAGGCACGGTGTCTGTTGCCTGCTGGCCGGTTGCGTTGGTAGCAGTAGCAGTTAACGTCCCCGAGTAAACACCTTCCTTTGCGTTGCCGACAGGAACTGTGACAGTTCTTGTTGCTGTACCGGCAGGGGCCAGGTTTGTAACAGGGGTTATTGAATTTATCGTAACGGATTCCGCACCGTTTGTGAGCGTAAGGCCGGAAAACTGGACTGTGCTAAAAGTTGTGCTTCCTGTATTGTTAACCGTGAAATCAGCAGAGACTGTCTGACCACGATTTGCTGTAAGATTGATCTGCGCATCGGTAATGTTCACTGAATTTTGTGCCGCAACCGACACGGCGGTTAACACAGCAAATAACGCTAGCAACAGTACTAATCTTTTCATGGTATGACCCCCACAGGTTTTTAGCTTTAAAATAACAACTTCTTAATATATTTTGTGTTATTCGGGAGTAGTTACAAGTTATATATAAAGATTGTGGTTTATCCGAAAGATTATTCTTCCCCAGCCAGACCAGGTAAAAGAGCTCTTAATTCAGCTGGAAGAAACAAACCTGACCGCAAAGTATAAATACTTTCCTTCATTCTTCTGATGCAGGGATACAGGCGAATTTATCGTCGATAAAAAGGACTTTTTCAGCACCGAATTTTATCGAAACCCAGCTGGCAAAATGGCAGAAAGCAAGGATTACGGGGCAGAGCAGATTCAGGTACTTGGCGGCCTGGAAGCAGTCAGGAAAAGGCCCGGGATGTATGTAGGCAGTACAGGGGTACGGGGCCTCCACCACCTTGTGTACGAGGTGGTTGACAATTCTATAGATGAGGCCATGGCAGGCTACTGCACCGAGATATCTGTCATACTGCACACGGATGGGGGCTGCACTGTAACAGACAATGGCAGAGGCATTCCTGTCGAGGTGATGCCCCAGTTCAAGAAGTCAGCCCTGGAAATAGTGATGACCAAGCTCCATGCCGGAGGCAAATTTGACAAGCGAACATACAAGGTGAGCGGCGGCCTGCATGGCGTAGGCGTTTCAGTGGTGAACGCCCTTTCCAGCTCCCTCATTGTCACTGTCAGAAGGAACGGCAAACAATATTCAATGAGCTTTGCAAGGGGCGAGCCAAGCACGCAGCTCAGTGCTTCAGATTCAGCCGAACCGACAGGCACCACGGTAAAATTCTACCCTGACTCTGAGATTTTTGAAAGTACGGAGTTTGTATATGACACCTTGGTAACCAGGCTGAGGGAGCTTGCATTCCTCAAATCAGGGCTGATAATCAGGATAAGGGATGAGCGCACCGGCAAGGAGGAGAGTTTCAAATTTGACGGAGGGCTTAAGGCTTTCATCGAATACCTGAACAAGGAGAAGCAGGGGCTGCACAAGATAGTGCATTTCACCCCTCAGAAAGGGGAGAATATCATAGACGTTGCCCTGCAGTACAACCAGGGATATCTTGACACCGTCCATTCATTCGTAAACAACATAAGTACAGTGGATGGGGGCACCCATCTCATAGGATTCAAGGCTGCGCTGACAAGGACGCTTAACTCGTACCTCTCCAAAAATATGAACGGTAAGAATGACATGAAAATATCCAGTGAAGACAGCAGGGAGGGGCTTACAGCAATAATATCCTTGAAGATTCCCAATCCCCAGTTCGAGGGCCAGACAAAGGCCAAGCTCGGGAATTCAGAAATAAAGGGCCTGGTGGAGTCAGCAGTCTCCACCAAGCTAAGCCAGTTCCTTGAGGAAAACCCCCAGGATGCAAGGATAATTGCAGACAAGATACTCAACGCTGCGCGGGCAAGACAGGCAGCCCAGAAGGCAAGGGAGATGGCCAGAAGGAAGACTGCGATGGACTCAGGCAGCCTGCCAGGCAAGCTGGCTGACTGCTCCAACAGGGATCCTGCCAAGAGCGAGCTTTTCATCGTGGAAGGTGATAGCGCCGGGGGCAGCGCCAAGCAGGGCAGGAACCGGGATTTCCAGGCTGTGCTGCCGCTGAGGGGCAAAATCCTCAACGTTGAGAAAGCCAGGCTTTCCAAGATTTTCAGGAGCGAACAGATTACCACGCTCATACAGGCAATAGGCACCAACATCGGAGATGAATTCAGGCTGGAAAAGGCAAGGTACCATAAGATAGTGCTCATGACAGATGCAGACGTTGATGGGGCCCACATCCGAACACTGCTTCTGACATTCTTCTTCAGGCATGCAAGGCAGCTGATAGATGCCGGTTACCTCTATATCGCCAAGCCGCCGCTGTATAAGGCCACGAAGAACAGGAAAAATTACTACCTGTACGCCGAGGAGAACCTTAAGAAGCTGCAGCAGGAGCTTGGCAGCGAAGGGCTGTCAGTGCAGAGATACAAAGGTCTTGGCGAGATGAATCCAGAGCAGCTCTGGACAACTACGATGAACCCTTCAAACAGGACGCTGCTGCAGGTGGATATTGAAGACGCGGTTGAGGCAGACAAGCTTTTTTCCATACTCATGGGACAGGATGTGCAGCCAAGAAGGGAATTCATTGAAAACTATGCTGCAACAGTAAAGAATCTTGACGTTTGAACATGTCACTATATTCCGGAGAGCCGCCCAGATCGATGGAGAGCTATCTTAGAGAGTGGTCTCCCCTCCAGCCATTGGATGTTCATGACCTTCTTGAACAGATTAATCATGGAGAGAGGTCGTTCCCCTGGCAAGAGCTCAATGACACCAGGCCTATGGAAGCAGGGGATACCGGCAAGCCTTGTCTTGACTACAGATTCTCAGCCTATGGAGGTCTGGTAAAATAGCAAGTTTTTTAAACACCCTATTTTTCTTGCTGAACACATGGCTGCAAAAAAGCAAACAAGGCAGAAGCTGAGGAAGAAGGTATGGGTGCAGTTCGTGGCGCCCAAGCTGTTCAACAATGTCCTCCTTGGCGAAAGCCCTGTGTACGAGCCTCAGGAGCTCGTAGGCCGGCATATTCAGGCCAATCTCATGACCCTTACCAATGATGTCAAGAAGCAGAGCATCACACTGAAGTTCAGAGCAACAAAGGTTGTGGACAGCAAGCTTGCCACAGAGCTTGTGTCCTTCTCACTGAATCCTGCCAGCATCAAGCGCATGATAGGAAGGGGTATTTCCAGGATTGATGAAAGCTTTATAGTAAAGACATCTGATGGAAAGCTAATAAGAATCAAGGCAGTGCTTGTTACCTACGGCAAGGCCTCTTCAGTAGTCCTCAAAAACCTCAGGCGGAACTTCATTTCCCATATAATCCGTGACATAAACAAGCTGGGTTTTGAAGACTTTGTAAGCATGGCCATAGGCCAGAAGTTCCAGGTGGAGCTGAAGAAAAGGCTCAATAAGATATTCCCTGTCAAGTCAGTCGAAATAAAGAATTTCGAGGTTGTCAATTCAGGTGAGCCCCTGAAGCTTACTGTGGTGCAGAGAGTCAGGGAAAAGGAAGAGCAGGCCGAGGAACCGGTCAAACAGACCGATGATTCAGAGACGTTTGGTGAAGAGAACTAGTTCTGAGAAATTTCCGGCGGGAATGGGGCAATCATCTTCTCTGAGCCATCCAAAGGCGTGCTGCCTGCAAATATCTTGACAGCCCGTTGGTACTCAGCCACTATTCGCTCGGGGTCGGAAAAGCTGTCATAGTCAACCTTAACAGGCTGCGCACCAAAAAAGCCGGGCATAATTGGAGTAGAACTCCTTATTCTGTCAATAAGCTTTTCAGCTTGCACGGGAATCCCGGAATTTTTCCTGAGATTAACCTGAGCTCCCAGCTTTGAG
>JAGVYJ010000005.1 GCA_018303315.1 Candidatus Woesearchaeota archaeon
CCGGAGGAGCCTTAGGCTTCCGTGGCGAAGTTGCAACAAAAATGAACATGATGAAGACAAATGCAGTCACCACAAGAAGGGCGAAAAGAAGGGTTATTGCGGGGTCACTGAACAAGGGCATGCCTTGCGCAGAGACAAAAGAAGCTTGCAAAAAGCTGAAAAGAAGTGCCAATGCGATAATCTTTCCCTTCATGTTACAACCCCAACGTTACCACTCTGGAGACGTACCAAAGTATAAAAAGATTGCGGTTGGGAGTGAAAATGTAAAAATTCAGCAGCCTATTCATAAAAGAAACGCTCCTAACCTTCCTTAAGCAGATAATCCAGACCCCTTGCCACTGTTGCTGCCATTTCCGCTCCTAACCAGCCTTGTGCTGCAGTTGCTCCTACGTCTGAATCAAGTAAATAACTGCCATATCTGGCAAATGTTCTGTGATGCAGGACACCCCTTACGGCCTGTCTTACATCGTCAGGTAGCCTGGGTATTTGGATGTGCGGAACCTCGACTGTCAGGAAGCCATCATCGTACAAATCCATATACACCTTCCTTGCCAGACCATCAGACTTGAGAGGCTCCAACCTGTCGAAGTGCGGAAAGTAGCTTCGCAGAGACTCTACCATCGCTTCAGCTGACCATTCCGCATCAAATTCTGTTAGGTTTGTGTTTGAATTATGGAAATAGAAAACCTGAACGTTTTTATGCACACCCACCAGGGAATCTTCCCAACCATAAAGAAGTTCTTCAACCTCTTTCCCAAGGATGCGCCTGCCATCGCCACGTGCTTGAAGCACAATCTCCAAGAATGTTCTTTTTTCCGGATTCTCGACTAATTGAACATCATAACCAAAACCACGGAGCTGGCCTGCAACCAAAGGAGCCAGCACCTGTGCTGCCTTTTCGTTTCTATGTTGGCCTGCAGTTATTATTACATTACATGAGTGTGGCATTTTGGGCATCATTGAAGAAAAAAATAGGGAATGAAAAAAAAGAAAAATGGAGGGAAAACAAAACAGAGCTCAGTAATAGCTCTGTTCCTTACCTTCGCCCTCTTCTGGGCCGCGCATGCGGTTAAAGGCGATTACCAAGCCAACCACAATGAGCAGCACTATCAGCACGACCAGGCCTATCTCAAGGACATTCCTGAATCGCACATCTGCGCTGCCCCCTGCGACGTCAGCTCTCAGGGTGATTTGCTTCAGCGTGTTGCCTGAGGCGTCCTGGACAGCTATCGTGAAGAGCTTTTGGCCTTCACTTGCGCCGCTGTCAACACTCAATGTGGCAAGCACGGTCTTGCTTTCACCAGCCTCAACCATAACTACATTGCTCGGGTCCATCTCGACAGTTCCGAAGGTAACGCCCTGGGGCACAAACACAAAGCTCTTCTGCTTGGTGCCTGAATTCGTTACCGTTAAGGCAAAGACAGCATTTTCACCAGCAGCAACACTTTCTATTGTTGAGCCGATGCTAATGGTCGTCTGCCCCTCGTCTGCCTGAGCCAGCGGGCAGCTGGAGCTTCGTACAACATTAATTGTGTCTTTCTTCGTGACTGAATCGAAGCCCTCGTTGAACTGCACTTTTGTGACAACATCGTACGCGCCAGGTTCTGCGCATGTCGGTACTGTCACGAATAAGGCTTCTGTGTTCTTCGAATCGCCTGCGTCAAGCTCATTTATGAAGTCAGAAACACTCAATCCAAGGCCCGGAACCGACATAGTCACCTTGAGGTCCTCTTCGTCCTGGTCGCCCAGGTTTCGGACACGGACAGTGGATGACAATGTTCTTCCGGCAACAACTGCGTTTGCTGGATTAAATGCAACGTCCCTTATCTCGACGCTGTGGCGCAGTGCATCGACCTGGAGCAGGTACTCCTTCTGGAATTCGCTTGAATCCCTGTCAGAAACGACCACTCTAAGTCGGTAGACATCGTTGTCTACGCGCACAGGCAAGCTCAATGTGAATCTCTTCACATAGCTTGTGTCATTAGTTACGTCAAACGGGCCAGCACTGTCGTACAGGCGCTCGCCGCGGTTGTTGTATTCGTAGCCGGTAATGTAGGCTGCGACTTCAACATCCTTTGCATCGCCTGTTGCGGTCAGCTCGACTCTTACGTCGAGGTCCTGGCCTCTTTCAAAGCTGAGCTTGTTGGTGCTAGGCACTGCGGACAGGGCCTTGCCCTCAATCTCAACCTGATCTATGGTGACTGGCACAGCCAGTGCACTCATTGCTGAAAGCACGATTCCTATTGCAAACAGCAATGCTATTGTTACAAACTTTTTCTTCATTTTTGTTTTCCCCCCAAGATGTTTTTTATATTTGGAGCATAAACCATACAGCTTTAGGTCGTGTAATCGCAAACTGTATTTAAATATTTCGATTCTTTTAGTATGGCTGAGTAGTTACTTCTTCTTACCATCACGAAGTTAAACCACACACGACCTGCTCACGCTATATGGCGTGAATTTAACCCTTCGATGCTCGTCGTTGCTGATAACTATTCTTGACTCGTAGGAGCCCTTCCATGGCGTCATCCGGCAATGGAAGCCGGAGCACTTTTGTGCTTGTCCCGCCAGCCTGTATGTCGAATGGGCCGGCTTTCTCCGAAATGCCGAAGTCGTCAAGGATTACTGTAACAGAGGCCTGCTCCTGGTCGTAGACATCCTCATCGGAAACTGAAATGATTATTACCAGGTCAGAGCCCGGCGTCAGGCATTCCTGGTTTGGAACAACCATCCCTGAAACCATAAGGGCATCCCTTGCGGAACCCTTGGCCGGGTTAAGCACGTCGACAGCGAAAATCTGGTTTGCTGTAAGTGAACCGTCGCTTGCCTGCAGCTGCACATTAAAGGCTCCGAGAGCCTTAGGAACCCAGCTGACCATGCCAGTGATTGAATCGATAACCATGCCTGCAGGACCCATCATTGCCAGGGAAAAGCTTATCGGGTTGTTGTTCGGGTCTTCGGCATTTGCGTCATACCTGTATTCCTTGGTAAACCTGTTCGGCCTGTCGAGGAAGAACCTGACTATCGGATTTGATGTGAAGAACGGAGCCTGGTTGATGGGGGCCAGGACATCATTTACCGTGATGGATAATTGTCCTGAGGCAGTGCCGCCCTGGCCGTCGCTGGCAGTGAATGTTACAGCATAAGGAGGGACTTGCCCCTGCGTGTTGCTTGGTGTCCAGCCGAATGTCCTTGAAGCCCCTGCTCCGCCGAAGACTGCGCCGGCAGGCACTCCGGTTGCTGTGATTGTGACGGTACCGCCATCGGCATCAGTTGCCGTGACAGAAACTGTCGGTATTGCCTGGCCCTCGTTTACAGTTAATGGACCGGCAGGGCTTATGGTAAGCACAGGGGGTGTATTAGGCTGGGCAGGAATGACAGGTGTACTTCCGCCGCCGCCAGCCCCTGCAGCGCCAGCTCTCCCTCCCTGTGTCTGGCCTTCCTGCCCGAGTTTCTCCAAATCGATGCCAAGCTTCTGCTTGACACACTGGTTGCTCAGCTGCTCCAGCAGCACTGTGTAGTAATTGCCATCAGAACCACAGCTCACCCTGTATAAATCGAACTGGGTCTGCTCAATATAGCTTCCCTTATTATCGAAAGTTCCGCACTGGGGCCATTGGTCGCCTGCAGAATGCGGGCTGCCGGTTCCTGCTCCGCAGACTGGCAGCTTTGCCTCTACCTGATTTGCGGTTGCAGCCCCTGACACTGCAAGGCAGTCCTGATAACTCTTGAATGTGAATTGCTGACCGTCTGACTGGTTTATCCTGGGCTCGGAAACATAGTTCCCGCCAGGCGTGCAGCTGACCAGGAAAAGCTTGTTGCCATTAACCACGTTTCCATTTGCGCCCAGCTGGCCGCACTGGTTCCAGACACCGTCGAATACCGTCTTGCCATTTTTGCATGCAACGACGCCCTGCCCGCCTATCCCTGCGGCATTATCACCGAGCTGCTTTCTTTCGTTCCAGTACTTGAGGAATGCGATGAGGTTTGTTGATGGCTCTCCTGAAGGGGGCATGCCCTGATTGGGGCTCTTGCAGTCGACTACATAATCAGCTGCCGGCGTCTCAGCAGCGCAGCTCTGGCCTGCGCTCACAACCTTTCTCGCAACCTGGGTCCAGCCGTGCTGCTCGCAGCCTATGCTGTTTTCAGGATGGGTTGCCAGATAAGGAGTGTCATCATACCAAGGGCAGTAAGTCTTCCCTCCTGAGGTTGTAGGGACATTTGAAGAGCCGTCAGTGGAAATGCCTTTCTCCGAATTCACTCTTTGCGTTTCAGTTAAATAGCCTGAAAGCTGGGCTCTCTGGTCGCGAAAATCCTGGGTAGCGTAATTCCCTGACGGATAGCCCTGGCCAGCCTGCCTGCAGTCGACAGCCTTTGCCACGACCGGGCCTGACTGGCAGTTTCCATTGGAAGCTGCCTCGTAATATGTAATGGTAACCCAGGGCCTCCCGTTAAGCCCACAGCCTATCTCCTGGCCCCCGTCCTTCCAGCCGCAGAGGTTGCCGGATGTCTGGGAAGTGGATGGGGAAGAACTTGCAGATTCCCGCTGGTTGCAGACATACTGATACTGGTCACACCTGGATTTCCATGCAGAAGGGCTCTGGCATGCCTGGGCCTTTGTGAGCCAGCCTGAGCCGGCATCCCCATAACTGCAGCCTGCACCGCTGCACGGATTTGCGCATTGGTATTCAGTTGCACCAGCAAAAGAAGCAAGAGCAAATGTAAGCGCAATAGAAAGCAAAAAGAGTACTCCAAGTTTAGCCAGCTTCAAATTCATAACCCCCAACACATTTTAACTATTATATAATAGCGATATTTATTCGCTACTGGGAAATAACTAACTATTTATAAACCTTATGTTTATAACGTACAAACTTAAAACCGGCTATGCAAAATAGGCAGGCAGATTCCATACAAAATTATTTAAACAACCCCCAGCTAACGCAGAATTCAAAAACAGTGGAGTGAAACATATTGGGACTGGCTTCTAAACTGCCTAAATTTCTGACCAAGAGAAAAAAAAGCAGCGGTGCAAGAGCGGAATCAGATGCACCGCCCCAGGAAAAAAGTGGGCCAACTGAGTCAATCAGGGAGGAAGCAGGAGTAAAGAACGAAAAGCCTGATGAAACAAAGTCTGCCCAGGAAGAACAGACACAGGAAAAAAACCAGCCAAAGGATGAAGACGAGATAAACATTGACCTGAAAAAGGTTAAGGGATTCTTCTCAAAGATTGGCAGCGATGAGGAGAAGGCTGAAGACGAGCCTATTTCTTTCGACGTGAAAAGTGCCTGGAGCAAGGTCAAGTCAATAGGGAAATCAGCCAAGGCCCATGATTCTGATGAGGAAGACATAAACATTGGCATCGGAAAAGCCTGGAGCTTCATCTCGAGAAACAGGACATACCTCCTGATACTGGCTGTTGTGCTCCTTACTATTTACGTGCGCATGATTCCTGCAGATATGCCCTTTGCCGAGAATGCCGCAAGGAATACTGTGGTCAATAACCTGAGAAGCAACATAGAATCACAGGTCAGGGCGCAGAACCCCGGGCTGCCTGATGCCCAGGTAAGGCAGGTGGTTACCGACCAGTATAACATCATAATGAAGCAGCAGGGCCAGCAGGTTGAGGAGCAAATCCAGGCATTCAGCAACCAGATTAAGGATTTCTTCAGGGACGCAACAGGAAGGCCTTATTTGCCGGATATTGACACATATTACTGGCTCAGGTACACAGAAAACATCATCGAGCACGGCTATCCGGGCGATGTAATAAAGGACGGCCAGCAGTGGGACGACCATCAGCTTGCCCCGTTCGGAAGGGCGATCCCGCAGTCAGACCTTTTCCATCCTTATTTCCTTGGTTATCTTTACCGGCTGGCAAATCTGCTGAACAGCAACATTTCCATCAGCCAGGCGATGGCGTACTATCCTGTCGTCATAAGCGCCCTGACTACCGTCCTTGTATTCCTCATTGCGAGAAAAGTCGGCGGGGATGTGGCCGGCCTGATTGCAGGGATTATGGCTGCGCTAAATGGCTCCCTGGTTACAAGAACCATATTCGGGCATGCTGACAGCGACGCATGGGTGGTACTTATTCCGGTACTAATCATATATCTTTACCTTGAGGCTTTCGACGCCAGGAACAGATATGTCTCGTGGGGCCTCGTAGGCCTTTCAGGCCTGACAGTTGGCGTCTTCAGCTTTGCCTGGGGAGGCTGGTGGTACATCTTTGACTTCATAGTTGGGATGATGGTAATTTATTTCCTGTATTTCCTGGTCACACAGTGGAGGATTCTCGCGAAGCAGCCGGTAAAGCTCATCAGGCTTGAGCGCACAAGGCACATAATATTGATGACTCTGGGATTCATCGTAAGTTCAGGGATATTTGTGACATTGCTGACAAACTTCAGGAATTTCAGCCAGGCGTTCCTGGTGCCATTTGCATTCCGCGCAATAAAGACGCCGGTTGAGGCTGTACTTTGGCCTAATGTGCTGACTACTGTGGCTGAGCTGAATGAAGGAAGTTTCAACCAGATAATAAGCCAGATAGGCGGGAAATTCATATTCATGATTGCCCTGATAGGCATCCTGGTGGCATTGACGAGAAGGGATAAAGACAACCATGTAGACCCCAAATATGCGATAATCCTGTCAATCTGGCTGGTCGGCACAATTTACGCCAGCACCAAGGGCATAAGGTTTACCCTGCTTATTGCGCCGGCCATCGCAGTGGCATATGGGGCTGCATTCGGTATAGGGCACAGGCACATATCAAGATGGGTTGCCAGGGAATTCAATGTCAAGAAATGGCTCATATCACTGGTCATAATCGTATTTGCGCTCTGGCTTTTCAGCATGCCTGTTGCAAGCGGCCAGCGGCTTTTCCAGTACCGCGAGCTGATTCCCGGGATTGAAGGGAGCTATCTTGGAAGGAGCATAGGAGAGCAGGACGCGCCGATAGTGAATGATGCATGGGTCAATTCCCTTGCTGCAATAAAGAACAATGACACCTCCGGCCAGGGCATAATAAGTTCGTGGTGGGATTTTGGGCATCATTTCAAGCAGATTGCCGACACGAGGGTTACATTTGACGGAACCACGCAGAACACTGCGCAGGCGCACTGGATAGGGAAGGTGCTTATGACCTCGGACGAGAGGGAGGCAGTAGGCATAATGAGAATGCTTAACTGTGGAGGAAATTTTGCCCAGAATGAATTGCAGAAGCTTTACAATCCAGGTTTAATTGACCCTGCTGCCGATGCAACTTTCATGCATGACAGCATAGGCATGATAAAGAGAATAATTATGCTCGACAGGGAGGAAGCCAGGAAGGCCCTGCTCAGTGAGAGAGAATCAATGAAAGCACAGCCGAGGAAGTGCTTAATTTAACCCACTGCGAGCCGCCTGACTCTTACTTCATAGCTTCCTGGGACATGATAGGCAAGGCAGGCGTGTGGGCGCATTTCGGGAGCTGGGATTTCCAGCGGGCCGACATATGGAGATACTTAAAGAATGAACCGGAAACAACAGCAGTTCAGTACATGGTGGAAAACTTTAACATGAGCGCAAGCACTGCAAGGGACCTCTACTTCCAGGCCAGGTCAATAAGAGATGACAACCAGGCCAATGCGTGGGTTGCGCCGTGGCCAAGCTATTCAGGCGGGCCGTCAGGGTGTTCTGAAAGGAGCGACCTCCTGACGTGCCAGAGCGGGCTGCAGGTGAACACCACAAGCTGGGAAGCCTTCTTCCTGACGCCGCAGGGCATTGCCATGCCGAAGGTATTGGCGGTGATGGACAGGACAGGAGTGACAGTACATGAGTTTTCAGGCAGCAGCGTGCAGGATGTTGGCGTCACCCTGCTGTATGACGGCAACAGCTATTCAGCCCTGCTCAGCCATCCCAACCTTGCCGGCGGCATATTCACGAGAATGTATTTCATGAGAGGCCATGGCCTGAAGTACTTTGACCTTATTGATACAGAGACAAACATATTCGGCGGGGGCGAGATATTCGTCTATAAAATAGACTGGGGCGGCAGGGACACCTACCTCAGGCCTGAAGTGGTTGAGCCTGTTGTGAAGGCAGGCTCTGAGGTTGCAGTAGACTATATCGGATATTTCAGCAATAACACTGTTTTTGATTCCAGCATAAGAAACTGGCAGCTGAAGAATGTGACTTGGGAATCTGCCCTTGAGGACAGCAGCCCACTGAGGTTCAAAATAGGGCAGGGACAGGTCATCCAGGGCTTCGAAGAGGGCCTTTTGGGGCTTAAGGAAAGCAATGAAAAGACAATAGAGGTGCCTCCGGAAAAAGGCTATGGCATGGATGTCTCATCGCATCCTTTGGCAAACAAAACATTATTCTTCAGGGTCAGGGTAGCATCCATCAGCTAAGTTTTTAAAGACATCACAATTTTCTGAAGGGCATGAAAAAGGCGTTTGTGATAATACCTGCCTATAATGAGGCTGCCCACATTGCGCAAGTGCTGGGCCATGTCAGGAAATATTTGCCAGGAAATAATATTATTGTTGTGGATGACGGCTCAAGGGACAGCACGGCAGAACTTGCTGTCAGGCAGCATGTCAGTGTTCTCAGGCACGAGGTCAACCTTGGCAAAGGCGCTGCCCTGAAGACAGGCTCTGACTTTGCCCTGATGCGCGGCGCTGCTTTCCTGATATACCTGGATTCCGACGGCCAGCACGACCCTGCTGAAATACCTGCATTTCTGAAAGCCCTGAAGCACAGCCCGATAGTGTTCGGGCAGAGGCCGAGGACTAAAGAAATGCCCGGCATCCTGAGATTCGGCAACAGCACAATATCTTTTGTTTTCAGGATTTTGTACGGGATGCATATCCATGACCCCTTAGGCGGGTTCAGGGCGATGACTGCAGAGACTTACAGCCGGATAAGGTGGAGGTCTTCCGGCTACAGCGTTGAGTCAGAGATGATTGCCAACGTAGGCAGGCTGAAAATAAAATATGCGATATTGCCTGTCAAGACAATATACCGGGACCGGTACAAAGGCACGACGGTAAAGGACGGCATCGAGATTGTGCTGAACCTTCTTTGGTGGAGGATATGGCATCCATTCAACGGCCGCCGGTAACGCAAAAAGTTTAAAAACTAAGGCGGGGTTGCAGGCTTATGGTATTGGGTGCGCAGCTTATCGGGATTATCTTCGGCCTGGGCGTGCTATACCTTACTTTTCTTTATTTCAAGAGGAGCGAGTTTACGAGGAATGAATGGGGGCTCTGGACGCTGCTTGGCACGCTGTTTATCCTGCTGTCAATATTCCCGGAGTTTCTCGACCCTATAATTGTGAAGTTCCAGTTCGCAAGAACCCTTGATTTCCTGATAATACTGGGATTCATGTTTCTGATAGCAGCCACATTCTATACATACGTAGTGACCCGGCAGACGCAGCGTAAGCTGGAAAGCCTTGTCAGGCGCCTCGCTATTGAAAAGGCCAAGAAAAAATGAAAATATTGTTTGTGCTGGAAAACTATATCCCGCTAATAGGTGGAGTGGAAGCCCTGTTCAGGAACCTGTGCGAAGGGCTTGCCGCAATGGGCCATGATGTCACTGTTGTCACGCACAGGGCCAAAGGAACAAAAAGCTATGAGCTGATAAACGGCGTTAAAGTGCACCGGATTTGGGTTCCGGGATTTTTCTCAAGGCATTTCTTCACTTTTCTTGCCGTGCCCAAAGCTGTCAGGCTTGCGGGCAAAAGCGATGTCATACACACAACCACATTCAACGGCGGACCTGCTGCCTGGATTACAGGCAAACTGGCAGGGAAAAAAGTCCTGATTACAGTGCATGAGGTCTGGCTTGGCAGATGGGGTGAGCTTGGCGGCTACAGCCTGCCTGGGAAGGCATTCCACGAGATTGCAGAGCGGCTGATATACCTGCTGCCGTTTGATGCATATGCTGGGGTGTCGGGCTTTACGGCGAAAGAGCTTGTGAAAACAGGCGTGCCATCAGGAAAAGTGCACACAGTCTATAATCCTGTGGACTACCGGCATTTCAGGTTTGACAGGCATGCAAGGAACAGGCTGAGGAAGAGGCTTGGCCTTGAAGGAAAGTTTGTGGTGCTGGGCTATGGAAGGCCCGGGCTAAGCAAGGGGTTCGAGCATCTTGTTGCGGCAATACCTGAAATCAGGAAGCTTGTGCCGGACTGCCATGTTGTGCTGATTCTTAGCAGAGACCCCCAGTATGCCAGGAGATACAGGTCGCTGGCTTCAAGAGTGAAGAACTCCCGGGCCAGGGAATGCACGACAATGCTTGAGCCCGTGGGCTACAATGAGCTGCCGGGCTATCTCTCAATGGCAGACTGCGTAGTGGTTCCGTCATTGTCTGAGGGCTTCGGCTATGCGGTCGCCGAGCCCTGCGCAGTGGGCACGCCGGTAGTCGCATCTGATGTCGCCTCAATACCTGAAGTTGCATCAGGAAAATTTTTGCTTGTGAAGGCAAAGGACAGCCCGGCAATTGCCCGAGGAGTCCTGGCGGTAAGGAAGAAAAAATACAGGAAGGCAGCCCTTAGGAAATTCCCGCTGCAAAAAACCATTGAGGGCTACCTGCGGATTTACAGGAGGCTGCTGTGATGGTCAAGGTGTCTGTAATCCTGCTAAACTGGAACCAGTGGAGGTACACTGTTGCCTGCCTCGACTCCCTGAAGAAGCAGAGCCTCCGTGATTTTGAGGTAATCATTGTCGACAACGGCTCAGAGGATGACTCAGTGCCAAAACTTAAGAAGTACATTTCAAGAAACAGGTCGCTTACCATCCAGCTTTTCCAGGCCCGGAAGAACCTCGGATTCGCTGCCGGAAACAACCAGGGGATAGCGAAGAGCCAGGGAGAGTACATAGCCCTTGTAAACAACGACAGCACGGTGAACCGGGATTACCTGAAGGAGCAGGCTGGGGTGCTTGACAGAGACGAAAGCATAGCCATAGTGGGCGCCAAGGTGTACAATAAGTACGAGAAAAAGGAATATTTGTTTGAGGAATACGGCACCACTACTCTGACCGGCATGTATGCAGGCATGCCGGGGATAGACAGGCATACAAGGGCCCTTGTTGAGAGCTTTGCAATCTCCGGCGGGGCCATGATGTTCAGGCGAAAAGCTGGGCTGCCCTTTGACCCTGACTATTTCATATACCACGAGGATACTTATTTTTCATGGAAACAAAGGCTCCTTGGCTTCAGGAATGCCAGCACACCCGGCGCAGTGATGAAGCACGAGGGCAGCGCAACAGTCAGGGATGCAAGGCACATGAGCAACAGGTTCATTTACCTGGGCGAGCGCAACAGGGTGATGACGTTGTTCATCTGCTATGGGTTTGGCACATTCGTCAGGGTTGCCCCGATGCTGGCGGCGAGCGTGCTGTTGCTCAACATTTATGACGTGAAACATGCCCTTACCCGAATGAGAAGCTATGGCTGGCTGATTCTCAATATCCAGACACTCATTAAGAAGCATGTCCGCATGCAGAGAAACAGGCGGGTGAGGGACAGGGAGATAATCAAAAGCATGAGCTTCAGGCTTGTGGATGAGAAGCATATCAGCTCTCATCTGCACAGGTATTTGGTAAAAGGGCTCAATTCGTTTTTCAGGCTGTATGCCAAAATTGCCGGCCTGAGAGCCCTGGACATAAAATGAAAATTGCAATATTGACACCGACATTTGCGCCGTTTTCCGGCATTGACAAGATAGTGGAGCATCAGGAAACAGAACTCAGCCGGCAGGGGCATGAAGTAACGATATTCTGCCTTGAGGCGCAGATGAGGCCAAGGCATGCAAAACTTGTCGAGCTTGGCATGCCCAAATCATTGCTTCTTCAGAGGCTGTACAGGCTGTTCTTCTTCATGGATTTTGTCAAGATAGACAGGGCTGTAAGGATGCTTAAGGGCTATGACCTGATGATATGCCATCTCTATCCAATGACGCTGATAGCAACAGAAGCAAGGAAGCGCTACAGGATTAAATACACCTATTACAATGCAGGCGTGGCTGAGCCAGCTGCCTTCAGTTCCCTTGCAGAAAGGGCCTACATGCGCCTTTTCACTTATCTTACCAACGAATCGGTATCAAATGCAGACAGCGCGGTGTCAATCAGCAGGTATCTTCAGGGGAAACTGAAGAGAGAAACAGGGCTCGGCAGCACAGTGGAGCATGTTTTCGTCGATAAGAAGCGGTTTAATAAGAGAAATTCCGGGGCTGCAATCAGGAGAAAGTACAAACTGGGGAGAAGCCCTGTTATGCTGTATGTCGGCAGGCTGTCCCCGCACAAGGGGGTTCACATTCTGCTGAAAGTCTATAAACTGGTCAAGGAGCATGTTCCTGATGTGAAGCTTATTGTTGCAGGCAAGGCCACGTTCCCGGCCTACAGCAGGGAACTGAGAAAGCTCGCGGACAGGGATGTCATCTTCACTGGCTTTGTGCCTGAGAAAGATTTCCCTGAGCTGTATGCGGCATGCGATGTTTACACCACATGCACATTATGGGAGGGGTTCGATATTCCTATAGTGGAAGCGAATCTCACCGGGAAACCTGCTGTGGCATTTGACATAGGGGCGCATCCCGAGGTGCTTAGGAAAGGCAGGCTTGTGAGAAAAGGCGACACAGATGCCTTCACGAAGGCAGTGGTGTCATACCTTAAGAAGTGATTCAAGTTTCCTGATATATGTCTTGCCCCTTGGATGATTCATTCCGGCTCCCAATAGCACCAGAACTGCTAATGTAATTAGCGTTGAAATGCTGAACGAAGGCACTATCCTGTTTATGACAAACACAATCAGGCTGAACCATGCGATGCCTATGAACAATGCAAAAAAGAGCTTCTCCTCTGTGCTCAGGGAGAACGCATTAAGTATCAGGAAAAACGGCAAGGCGAAAAAGGCGAAAAAGGCGAGTATTGTCTTTGCCCCTGTCATCCCCAGGATTGAGAATGCAACAACGATTATGACAATGAATGCGATGCCGAGAAGGCCGTTTTCATCCAGTTTCATTCAGCACCTCCACTGATTCGTTGAGCGCTGTGGCGTTCTGGTTCTCTGCTGCCAGCATTGTTAC